>QHPC01000061.1 GCA_003218915.1 Verrucomicrobiota bacterium | reverse complement strand
TTTCATGAGGACACCTTATGGACTGGCCGTGAGTCACCACCAGAGCCACTTCGCAAGTTTGGTACGGGCCATTTCACTTGATTCACGGTTCGATTGTCCATTCCACCGCGAGAATCAAACGTTCTTCGCGAGGTTCCCAATTCGCGAAACGATTGATGAACAGCTAGAGGGCCGCTGAAAGATGGCGATTTGTCGAAATGACTTAACTCAATTTCGAATTGAGCGCCGCCGCGAACTTGCTGAGACCTTCGCGAATCTGCGCTCGTGACCATGCGGCGAATCCGAAAGTGAGCGCGGGTTCCGGCTGTGCTTTCATAAAGCAGGACGACAACGGCGACGGTCTGAAACCAATCTCACCGCAGACGCGAGTGATCAATGGCAAGTCTGTTTTCCGTCGTAGCCAGGCAACGAAATGCAACCCGGCTTCCGGAATTTCCAGGGTAAAGTACTTACTCAACAAATTGTTGAATTGTTCGATGAAGTATTCTCTTCGGTCAGAATATAGTTTCCGCATCCGCTTGATGTGACTCAGGAAAAATCCCTCAGTCAGGAATCGGGCCAGCGTCGCCTGATCAATCGCAGGAGAGTGTTGATCCATCACGGCGCGAATCTTGATCATCGGTTCGACCAACTGCTCGGGTGCCAGGATATAACCCAGGCGCAAGGATGGGTAGAGGATCTTACTCATTGTGCCTGCGTAGATGACACGGCCGGCGGTATCAAGCCCCTGTAAGCATGGGAGTGGGGGACCAGTGTAACGAAATTCGGAGTTATGGTCGTCCTCGAAAATGTACGCGTCACACGTACGCGCAAAATCGATCAAAGCCGTTCTTCGCGACAGACTCATGGTCATGCCAAGAGGGAATTGATGAGAAGGAGTGACGTAGATGATTTTCGGCGAGTGCTGTTTCGATGACCGCGCGATTGTGATCCCCTCCCGGTCGACAGGTCTTGGAACGACGGTTGCCCCGGCGAATCCGAACGTTCGACGAGCCTGGTAAAATCCCGGATCTTCGATCCACGCAACCTCTCCCCGATTTACGAGGGCCATCGCGCTGATCATCATTGCCTGCTGCGTTCCGGCGGTGATGATGATCTGCTCTGGGTGACAGCGCGCGCCTCTATGATCGCACAGATAGGTCGCGAGCGCTTTTCGCAGATCGGGGTCGCCGCGACTTGAAGCATACTGGAGTAAGTGCGCGCCCTTTTTTGCCAGGACTTCTGCTCTGAGTCGTTCCCATATTTCGATTGGAAATTCGTCGAGGGCCGCGACAGCGGGAACAAATGTCACGCCGGGTGGGCCGGCAATTCCAAAATCAAACTGTTTTCCGGCTCTATGATCCGGAATATTTCGTACCCGATCAGAGAGGCGGGGCGGGCGTTCGGTGTGTGGTTCTCCTCTTGTAGTTTGGGCACTTAGAAAAGTTTCGGGTAACGGCTCGGCGACGAACGTGCCCGATCCAACTCTCGATTGAAGATAGCCTTCGGAATGAAGTCTCGAGAAAGCGATGTTTACAGTGAATCGGGATACTCCCAGGTCGACTGCCAGTTCGCGAGAGGAGGGGAGCCGGGAAGAATTGTTATTGAAAGTTGCCGAAACCAATTCGTCGCGAATCTGGCGGTAAAGCTGTTCATGGAGCGGTTCATCCGAAGTGCGATCCATCCGAATCATTTCAAAAGCCATGAGCGAATGGCGGCGACGCTGCTTCTTATCTGACTTTCTGGCTGAGATTCCTTTCATTCTTCGGATTGTGCTCATTAAGCCAACTGCCGATAACCGCAAGCTTCCGTCGAAGTGGTCTGGCCATTTCGCGCCGAGTGGACCGTTGACAGTTTACCACAAGGCCAGAACCTTTCTTTGAATGCAAACTCAGAATCCTTGTAGCGATCACATTGAAACAAAGGGCCTGATCTATTTTGCCCGGATGCTGGACAAGATCCGGCTAAAAGCCCGGGGTGAATTGCCGCCGGACTATTTTACCGGTGTCGATGAAGACCCGACGATGTTCGATGCCCGTTGCACAAGATTTCTCGCCGTAAATTACGATGAGCTTGTCCAGCGAACGCTGAAAGGCGGATCGGACGAGCAAATCCTCGAATGGTGTTTCGAGCATGGGCGCCGCCCCACCGAAGAGGAAATCGCAATATGGAATGCATTTCTGAGCAAGCGCGGTTGGCGAGACGACGCGAGTGCAGACTTGCAAGCAGCCAAGGAGCGATCAGGTTTAGGCGATCGCGACGACATCCAAACGTGGGTCGACCTGCACGACGCTGAGGAAGGGCGAAAGCCAGCGATTTAGCTAGGCGGTTTGTCCGCCATCGATCACCAGCGCGTGCCCTACAACGAATGCAGCCGCATCCGAACACAACCAAAGGACCGCTGCGGCGATTTCTTCAGGCTTACCCATCCGCCCGACCGGTTCTTGCGAGATTACTTTCTCGCGTCCTTCGACAGTACCGCCGGTAAAGCGATCCATCATGGCAGTGCTGATGATCCCGGGGCACACTGCATTGATGTGGATGTTCTGCGCGGCGTAATCCAGAGCTGCCGATTTAGTCAGGCCGATCACGCCGTGTTTCGCCGCGGCGTAAGCCGCCTGGCCTTGGAAGCCTTTCACTCCGGCGCCGGACGAAGTATTGACGATCGCGCCGCCCCCTTGCTTGAGCATCAACAGGATTTCGTGCTTCATGCATAGGAAGACGCCGCGGAGGTTAACGGCAACTATCCGGTCCCAGTCTTGCTCAGTGAGGTCGCCTGCTGCCATAACCGGCTGTTCGATGCCGGCGTTGTTAAATGCAAAGTCCAGTCGCCCGAAAGCTTCAATAGTCTTGTCCAAGGCCGACTTCACATCGTCGGTTTGGGTCACGTTACATCTGACCGCGAGTGCGCGGGAGCCTTGTTGCTCGATCAGGCGCGCTGTTTCTTGATTACTCTGTTCGCCAATGTCGGCAACGACCACGCTTGCACCAGCGCGGGCAAAGGCCAATGCAGTCGCCCGCCCAATACCGCTGCCTGCTCCAGTGACAAAGCCCACTTTGCCGGTGAAGCTTCCGTTGTCGTTAACAGGAGTAGCCATATCTGATTCTCTCATCTGCCGGCTTGGTATTGTTCGTCACTGACTTTCTCCATCCAATCAACGACTTTGCCGTCGAGCGCTTCCTGAATAGCAATGTGCGTCATTGCTGTTGTCGGCGCGGCGCCGTGCCAATGCTTCTCGTTAGGCGCAAACTGGACGACATCGCCGGGACGGATCTCTTCGATCGGACTCCCTTCGCGCTGCACGCGACCTGCGCCGGCAGTTACGATTAGTGTTTGCCCAAGCGGATGCGTATGCCACGCGGTGCGGGCACCCGGCTCAAACGTAACGCTTGCGCCAGAAGCGCGCGCCGGATCGTGCGCTTGGAATAAAGGATCTATTCGCACGGTCCCGGTGAACCAGTCGGCTGGTCCTCTGCTGGATGGTTGTGAGCCAACTTTCTTGATTTCCATTTTGAGTTCCTTTCTTTGGGTTGAGGGGCTGTTGGTTTCGCCACGAAGAATTGCCGGCATGCCGAGCGCGGCGAGACTTATACTTCTAAGGAATGTGCGGCGGGTAAGAGGCATTGGTCATTAGGTAAATCGGCGAACGCGCGACGCTCCTACTTAAAAGGGTTGTAGCCCGGTTTCTTGTATAACTTTCCCCAATGCGCCGCGATGTCGGGCTTATAGACCTTTTCTGTCCAATCCTGCGGCTCAACTTCTTCCAGCGCGACTGAGACTGAGTCTTCACCGTAGTCCAGTGTGCTCGTGACAGCTTTCACGATGCGTTGCGCAAGCTGCGTCTTCTGCTGCTCCGATTTTCCGGGCCAAAGTTTTACGATGATGTGCGGCATATTTGCTCCTGTCTGGCGTTTGAGATTCGTTTCATCTTTTAACTTAAGGCTTCACCATCACCTTGATCGCCTTCCGGTCGTTCATCGCGCGATAGCCTTCAGTTACCATCAGCCCAGATCGGCTTAGTTGCACAGTTAGCCTGTCATATCCATGTCCATAACGAAACGATACCTTGCTTGTTTCGCAATGACCTTCGACCACGCGTCGTTGATTCCCTCCATCGGTATCTTTGTGATCTGCGGTTTGATCTTTTGGAGAGCGCAAAAGTCCAGCATGTCCTGAGTCTCTCGAATGCCACCGGTATTTGATCCAGCAAGGGAAGTTCTTGATAACACCGTGGTCATTTGGCCGTACTGATTTGGGGTCGTGAGTTTTCCGACACCGACACGGCAGAGAGTTGCATCTCGTTTAAGAAGCGGAATGAACCTATTCAGGTCGTGCTCGTAGGGAATGGTATCCAGAATGAAGT
>QHPC01000060.1 GCA_003218915.1 Verrucomicrobiota bacterium | reverse complement strand
AAGGCGCAACCGAACTGCAAAGAATGCCCCCAAATCTCAGTCCACGTGAAATGCGCGGTGATCCGCCTCTCCCCGGCTGCGGGGAGAGGAATGAGGTGAGGGGCGGTGACTCGGGCATTCTCTTTCTCGCAAAGGGCTTTCGTTAACCAATCTTTTCGTTGTGAGTCGCGCTGCATCTCTCCGAAAGAAGGCGACAGATTGTGAGCGGATTCTCTGGCGCCGTCTCCGAAACCGCAATTTTGCACGTTACAAGTTTCGGCGGCAGCACCCGATCGATCCCTACATCCTCGATTTCTATTGTCCGGCTGCAAAGCTGGCGATCGAATTCGATGGTGGTGGGCATAACTATCAGATGCGGCGGATTCGTGATCAGAAACGGGCTGAGTTCCTCGCTCGCCGCAGGATCAAACTGCTACGGTTTTGGAATCATCAAGTTTGCCAGGAACTTGAAAGCGTTCTGCAAGCAATCTGGATCGCACTCGACGAAGTTTACAAGAAATATCCCTCACCCTCCCCCTCTCCCTTGCGAAGGGAGAGGCCGCCCATTCGTTTACAAACGCGCGCAGAATCCGTCTGGACGTCCGATGGACGAGCAACCCCACACTAACTCGATGGCCGACGCTCCAGATCAAAACGCAAAAAGCCAGCGTTGGAAATGGCGGATTGTGTTGCTGGTAGTCGTCGCGCTCGTCGCAATCGGGTTTTCTTATCTCGCCTGGCGTTTTACCCGGGACGATCCGGTCACGTACGCGGACCCGGAAGAACATTTCAAGTACGGTTCAACCGGTGGCGAGCGCGAATCGGGCATTCCCTACTGGATTTGGAAGGTGCTTCCCAAAATGTTCCCAGAATATTTGCCCGGGAAAACCTACACGCCGGGTACAGAATATGCCTCGTTAGGCTTCCTGTATGAGCCGGGCAAGGATCTGCCGATTGGGGTCTCACGTCGCAACACGCAGGGAATTGATCGTGTCTTCTTGAACTGCGCGATTTGTCACGCGGGTTCCGTGCGCGGCAGCGCGCAAAGCCCGCGCGCTATTTACACTGGCATGCCGTCGAACACTGTCGATCTCGAGGCGTTCGAGCGTTTTATTTTCGCCTGCGCATCGGATCAACGTTTCAACGCTCCACGGATCCTCGCCGAGATGGAGGGAATCGGTGCGAAATATGATCTGATTAATCGCCTCATCCTCCGTTACTACGCCATCCCTTTCATGCGCGAACGGTTGCTCATGTTGAAAGGCCATTTCCGTTTCGGCGATTGGGAACCGGACGCAGGCCCCGGCCGCACTGACACTTTTAACCCAGCGAAGACCCTCTTGGAATTTCCGCTGGAAAAACTGGAAACGCGCGAGCTGGTTGGTCTCTGCGATTTGCCATCGATCTGGCTGCAAGGCCCGCGCAAAGAGAAAAACATTCACGCGCATTGGGACGGCAATAACAGCATGATGGAGGAGCGCAATAAGAGCGCTGCGTTCGGCACCGGCGCATTTCCACCGACGATCGATCTGAAACAAATGGCGCGGATCGAGGAGTGGTTACTTTACAAGGAACCGCCTAAATATCCGTTCCCAATTGACGGACAACTCAGCGGGCAGGGCGAAAAACTCTACGCGCAGTACTGCGGTAATTGTCACGGGCGCAATGGCCGGGACTTCAACGGTGAGTACGTCGGCGACATAGTGCCTATCGATAAAATCGGCACTGACCGTCACCGGCTTGACTCGTACACAGAAGAACTGGCCGCTGTGCAAAATACGCTCTACGCTGGTTATCCGTGGCGGTTCAGCCATTTCCGCAAAACTTTTGGCTACGTCAATTTGCCGCTGGACGGCGTCTGGTTGCGAGCGCCCTATCTGCACAACGGTTCGGTACCGACGCTGCGTGATCTGCTGAACCCAAGCTCCGAACGTCCTACAGTTTTTTTTCGTGGGTACGATGTCTTCGACCCGGTGAAGGTCGGTTTTGTTTCTGATCCAAGCCGGTTCGATGCAGAAGGACGCAGCAATGATGAACCCGACAATTTAAAAAAATATTTCAGGTTCGATACGCAAGTGAAGCCGGGCGGCACGACACCGCGCGATCGGAATGAGGGCAATTCAAATGTCGGCCACGAGGGATGGGAATACGGCACGATGCTTTCAGCCGCGGAAAAGGACGCGATCGTGGAATATCTGAAAACATTTTGATGAATATGCCATACCTGATTAATCGCCGCGCATTCTCTCCCTCTGTCATCCTGCGCGAAGCGAAGGACCTCACACCCGCTCTTTACCTCACACATTGTGCCCTGTGTGACCAGCGCTTCGATTGTGAGGTTCCTCGCTCCGCTCGGAATGACAACGGAGCGCGCACGCCCCACGAATTTTGACCCGGCGACGAAGCAATGAGCCTCCAACCTAAAACGAAACGCATCATTTGGGTCTCCGCGGCTGTGATTGGGATCCTGCTCGCGCTTGGCGCTTTCTTTACGTGGACAAAATTTTTCCGGGAAGAGAAAGAAGTGTTTGCGAACGAGGAGGAACATTTCAAATACGGCTCGCTTGGCGCGGAGGGCGATCGCGGCATCCCGTATTATCTCTGGATGGTCTTGCCGCGCATTTTTCCAGATCTGATGCCCGGGCCGGGCGGGTACAAGTCGTTTGGCGTGGTTTGGGAAGAAGGCCATGAAATTCCGGTCGGCTTTTCGAAAAAGATCGTCGGTTTCGCGCGAATCACGAACAACTGTGCAGTCTGCCATACTGCGACCTACCGATTGAGCGAAGATGAAGTACCGCACGTTGTCGTCGCGGGGCCGGGCCATACGAACAATGTCCAAAGCATGCTGCGCTTTTTGTTCAAAGCGGCACACGATCCTCGCTTCAATTCGGACATCATCATGAACGAAATCCGCCTGGTGAGCGCGAACAATTACGAAAATGGCGGCCTCTCGTTCATCGACCGACAGATTTACCATTACCTGTTGATTCCATTCACCAAAAAGGCGCTGCTCCAGCAGGAAAAACAATTCACCTGGATGGAACGCTACGTCACCGGCGGCAAGCCAAAGCCACACTGGGGGCCGGGCCGCGACGATGCCATGAACCTCACAAAGTATTTCATGACCAGCATGGCGGAGGACAACACGTTCGGGCCAACCGATTTTCCTTCGATCTGGAATCTCGGAGTCCGCAGTGGAAAAGATAATGCCGGAAAGCAGATGTTGTTGAACTGGACTGGCGATACGCCGGCGGTCCGCTCAGTTTTGATTGATTCTGCGCTGGGTCTCGGCGCACCGGCGCGGCCGTGGTTTTTACAACGCATGGCCGATCTCGATCAGTACTTGAGCAATTTGCCGCCGCCAAAGTGGCCCTTTGCCGAGAGAAATCCAATCAACCAGCAAATGGCCAGCGAAGGTCAGAAAATTTACGCTCGCGACTGCGCGGCGTGCCATGATCCGCGCGCTAAATTTACAAACAAGGTGGTTCCGATCACTGAGATAGGGACTGACCCCGAGCGGATGTATTCATGGTCGAAAGATGCTGCTGCGGAAGCGAACCGGCGCGTCAAACAGCTGGGCATCGATCGTCCGCCCATGGTAGAAACGCAAGACCCATACGGATATGTCTCGCCACCGCTGGATGGAATCTGGTTGCGCGGGCCTTACCTCCATAATGGCTCCGTGCCGACGTTGCGCGATCTGTTGAATCCACCAAATGAACGACCGCAAACTTTTCATCGCGGCTACGATGTTTTCGATCCGGTCAAAGTTGGATTCAAAGAGCCGCCACCGCGGCCAACCGGGCCAACCGGCGAGCTGACGCAACCTTACTTCCTTTTCGACACCACAGAGAAAGGGAACGGCAACAAAGGGCACACCTACGGCACTCAACTGTCTGAGCAGGACAAAGAGAAGCTGCTCGAATATTTGAAGACGTTGTAGCCCGCGCGAAGCGTTTGTGGCTTGGGTAGCGCACGCGTCCGCGTGCTGGCGAGCGCGTCTCGCGATCGCGAACTTTGCCTGTTTGCGAAGGCTCGCACCGCAATTCGAGTTTCAGGCAAAGGTTGTTTCGGCGCGACGCCGAAAGTCCGAGCCGGACTGGCATTAACACGCGAGACGCGTGCGCTACCCAGAACGCACCCCGTGACGCCTGTGAAAACCTCTTGTGCGCGCGGCGGTTCTCCGGCAGTTTCGGAGCCAATTCCGCGTTTCCGTGAAATCCTGCTTCAGCGGGGGGCACGCGCGACCACGGACAAGATTGCGGTCATCACCATGCGCGGCCTGATCAGTTCTTCGCTCCCGGGCACTGTAAGCGATTCAATGGTCGATGACATGCGCGCGGCGCTGCAACAGGCTCGCGATGACAGCCGCGTCAAAGCCATCGTTCTTGAAATCGATTCCCCGGGTGGAGGAGTGACCGCTTCCGACGCGATCTATAGCGTGCTGGTCAAGGTCCGGGCGAAGAAACCGGTGGTCGTTTACATGGATTCACTGGCGGCATCCGGTGGCTATTACGTTTCCTGCGGCGGCAAATTTTTGATGGCAAACGAAACGACCATCACCGGCAGCATCGGCGTCATTATTCAAACGCTGAATTACGAGCAGCTGTTCAACAAGGTCGGACTCGCTTCCGTTGTTTTCAAAAGCGGAAAATTCAAGGACATGCTGAATGGCGCGCGGCCGATCACTCCGGAAGAACGCGAGCTCGTGCAGAGCTTTATCATGAAAACTTACGACAAATTTCTCGGCATCGTGGCAAAGGAAAGAAATCTTCCGGCAGACCTCTTGCGCAATACGATTGCCGACGGGCGAATCCTGTCGGGCAAGGACGCATTCGAGCACAAGCTGATCGATGGCCTTGGTGAGCTGGACGACGCGTTCAGCAAGGCCAAAGAACTGGGAAACGCGCCGGACGCCAAAGTGGTGAAATATGGTCCGCCGTTTAGTCTGAGCCGTTTCTTCCGGATATTTGGAGAGACCGATTCAAAGATTGAGCTCACACTCCCAAAGCAACTCATTCCGCAACTGGAAAGTGGGCGCGCGTATTTCCTGCCCAGCTATTACGCGCCGTAGAACAGAGGGCCCATGCGATCCGGCAGCCTCTTCGCGGCATCGGAAGCCGTTCCCAGCTCGGTCTTAGGCGTTCTCCTCTCGCTTCTTTACGTTCTTGCCAGCCTTTACATCTATATTTCGCTGATTTATCAGATCAGCGCGCGAACACCGGACGCTTTTGGTACTGACGCAGCGACCACGCGACGATTTGGACTGCCCGAGGCAATACTGGCTGCGCTTTTGATCCTTTTCCTTTTTCTGACCATTGGCGCCTCAGTTTCGCAACCCTCGATCCAGTTCAGCGCGCGCAATCTTTTGGCAAATTTTCTTCTCACCGGTTGTGTGGTGCTGGTGATAATCACCTTCCTTCAATTCCGCGGATTTGATGTTGGTTCGTTAGGCGGGTTTTTCAGATTAAGTTTTGTCAGGACTCTGAGCACTGGGGCGATTCTGCTGTTTTTTGCCTATCCATTGATCTTGTCGTCTGACGCGATTACGCAGCGGCTTTTTGGGGGCGGCTCGAGCAAGCAAAACATCGTCGAGTTTTTTAGCGGATCGCGCACGATCCAGCAGCGAATGATGATCATCGTTTTCGCCGTGGCAATCGCGCCGGTATTTGAGGAGTTTCTTTTTCGATTTTTTATTTACGGTGTACTCAGGCGCTATTTCGGCCGACTTCTGGGCGTCACATTCAGCGCACTGCTCTTCGCCGCGGCGCACGCGCACTTACCTTCATTTGCACCACTGTTCGTCCTGGGAAGTTGTTTCGCGATTGCATACGAATGGAGCGGTTCCATTCTTGTCGCCATGACAATGCATTCGCTCTTCAATTCGCTTACCCTTACCGCCCTTGCATTTCCGGAGATCTTTTCTCCATGACCCTCCAAAGGAGCGGCGGTCTCCAGTCCGCCGAAAGCTCTACTTCCGTTCCAGGGATCACGGCGCCATGAAATTGCGCGACATCGGCGAAGACCGGCTGCTCGGCCGGCTCTTATCTCGTCTTTCGCTCGGAAAAGAAGTCGTCAACGGTCCCGGTGATGATTGCGCCGTTGTGGAAACCCGCGATCACCGAAACCTCCTTGTACTCAAGACCGATTGTGTTGTCGCAGGCGTGCACTTCCTGCCGACGACGAATCACTCTCATTGCTCCCAAGCAAACGAACGTCGAATGGGTGGAGCGGCTTTATCGCGGATTGGGCCGGGCGGCGAAGCGGTTTAAAGTTAGCATAGTTGGCGGAGAAACAAGCCGGACACGCGGCCCTGTGGCGATTTCGGTTAGCGTGGTTGGCTTTGTTGAAAGAGACCGGTGCGTCTCGCGCCGGGGCGGCAGGGTGGGCGATGATCTGTTTGTCACCGGCCGACTGGGTGGCGCCGTGAGACAAAAGCATTTGCAATTCATTCCGCGGATTGCCGAGTCGCGCTGGCTCACAAAAAATTTCTCCATCCACGCCATGATGGATCTAAGCGACGGATTGGGAGCCGATCTTCCGCGACTTGCAAAGGCGAGCGGAGTTGGATTTGCCATCGAAATAGAGAATCTCCCGCTCGCCCGTGGCGCGAAGATCGATAACGCAATTTCAGAAGGCGAAGATTACGAATTGCTCTTCGCCATTTCCCCGCGGGAGCGAGATTGCTTGTTGCGGAGTTGGAAGAAAAAATTTCCGAAATTGTTACTCACGCGCATCGGTTCCTTATCTCAGCTCTCAACTAGAAACGATCAACTTTTGCCTAGTGGCTACGTTCATTTCCAACAGCCCGCCTGAGACCGAAGCAGTCGGACGGCGACTTGCAGAGGATGCAGGAGTGGGATCGGTTTTGGCCTTGCAGGGCGAACTGGGCAGCGGCAAAACTCTATTCACCAAAGGCTTCGTGGCCGGCATGAGAAGCAACGCTGCCGTTTCCAGCCCCACGTTTACGATTGTGCACGAATATCGAGATGGGCGATTGCCTGTTTATCATTTCGATTTTTTTCGCGTCGAGAATCGCAAGTCCCTCGAGCGGCTTGGCCTCGATGACTATTTTTTTGGCGACGGAGTTTCGGTGATCGAATGGGCAGATCGTTTCCCGGAATTCATTCCCGAACAAGCGCGCTGGATTCTGTTTGAGATAAAATCGGAGAATCAGCGCGCCATTACTTTCCAGGAAACGTGAAAATTCTTGCGCTGGAAATTTCTACAGCGCGCGGCAGTCTGGCGTGGTTGGATGAAGACGGCGCCGGTCTCAGTCGCGACTGGCCTAACGACCGGAAAAATTCTGCCGCCTTCTTTGAAAATCTTGCCGATGCAACGAAGAAACTTGACGCGCCAGACACGATTATCGTCGGGCTTGGCCCTGGCTCCTACGCGGGGACCCGCATCGCAATTTCAGCTGCAATCGGGTTGGGGGTTTCTTCCGGTGCGCGCCTGATCGGTTTTCCATCAATATGTGCAATGGAGTCTAACGCGCAGGAATACTCCGTGATCGGTGATGCTCGCAGGAAATCTTTCTTCTTTGCGCGTATCCGCGCGAATAACCTGGTCCAGGGTCCAACGCTTTTCTCGGAGTCCGCGCTGAAATCGAAACTCGACACTATTGATATCGCAACGCCAGTTTTCACCTCGGACTCGCTCCTGCAATTTGAGCGCGCCGAAGTTCGCTTCCCATCCGCTCTTGTGCTCGCCAGACTTGCGCGAGAACCGCAGCGCAGCTTTTCTTTGCCACCGCTCGAACCAATTTATTTGCGCGAGCCGCACATCACCATGCCGAAATGAAGCAAGCTTATCGTTGCTGGGCCGAGATCGATCGGAGCGCGTTGCGTCACAATGCCAAAATCGTGCGGGAACGCGTCGGGTCCGCAGAGATCATCGCTGTGGTGAAAGCGAGTGCTTACGGGCACGGTTTAATCGGTGTAGCGGAAACGCTCGCGGATGAGGCGCAACTTTTTGGCGTCGCGAATCTGGAAGAGGCCCTGGCACTCCGGGAATCCTTCTCCCATCCGATCATCATTCTTGGACCAGCTCTGCCGGGGGAGAGGTCTACAATCGCCGAGCGCGGTTTCATTCCCACAATTTCTGCGCTTGAGGAAGCAGAAGATTTCAATCGGGTAGCGCACCGCTCGCCCGTAGCCGTCAATTTCAAGATTGATACGGGCATGGGCCGCATGGGAGTTCCGGAAGGCGAAGCCTCGGACGTTCTCAAGAACGTCTCCGCATTTCCGAATATCCGGATTCACAGCGTTTCGACTCATTTGCCAGTGTCCGGCGAGGATGCGGTCTACACGCGCGGTCAGCTTTCGCGCTTTGGCGAAATCATGAAGCAATTTCGCGCCGCGGTTCCAATCGATTATAAAGCGCATGTGCTCCAAAGCGCAGGGTTGCTCGCTTTCGCTGAGCCCGCAGGAGTGTTCGACATGGTGCGCGCCGGGATCGTGCTTTACGGGATTTCGCCACTCCCTGAATTTCAGAAACTCCTCAAACCGGTGATGACGTGGAAAACGCGCATTTGTCTGGTGCGCGAGATGCCGAAGGGAAGTTCCATCAGCTATGGCCGCACCTTTATCACTCCTCGGAAAATGCGGGTCGCAACGTTATCAGCTGGTTACGCCGACGGATATCCGTGGCACCTTTCGAATCGTGACGCTGCCGTCCTGGTTCGCGGGCAGCGCTGCGCCGTTCTCGGCCGTGTGACGATGGATTTGATGATGATCGATGTTACTAAGTTTAATAATGCGCAAGTGGGCGACGAGGTCGTTTTGATGGGGCGCGATGGGCAGGAGGAAATTTCCTGCGTGGAACTGGCTAGGGCAGCTGGCACGATCCCCTGGGAAATTACGACACGAATTGGCCAACGCGTGCGGCGGGTTTATGTTTAAAGTTTCCAGCGTCCATACTGTTATGTTGAGCGAAGCGAAACATCTCTGATTGTGGTTTCAGCGCTACCAGGAAGAAATAATTAGAGATTCTTCGCTTTACTCAGAATGACAATGATGCCCGGCGCCCTAACGCTTCAACGAATTTAGGAGTGCAATGTTCCAGATCATCTTCAACGAATTGAGCGCAGCCGAGATCTCGTCGCTCCCGAAAAAATTGCAGCTAGAGCTGCTCGCGGAGTTCCAAATTTTACCCGAAGACCTCGACCAGCTCGATTCCGAGCGATTTGGTGTGATCCAGCGCGAAGGGAAAAAGCTTTATCGCTATCGTGCGAAGGATTATCGCATTTATTTCGCCACGACCGACGAAGGTATCAGGGTCCATCGCGTCTTGCACAAGAACACGTTTCGCGATTTCCTTTTTCGAAGCAAACTGCCTGTGTCCGAAGACGCCCAGTTGGGCGAGACTCGCGAATTCTGGAAGTTGATCGAGCAGGGCGAAAAAACACGGAAGGTGTAACGAAGACAGGGGTCGCGCCTGTTCGTGGCAGACGACTTTCTGGTCTGTCCGGTTAGCGATCGACGCTCGGGTGACAACCAAGAGGTCGTTCGACTTCCCGCCTACGCTAAAGCTCCGGCGCGGCGTGCGTTCGGGATAAGAAATTTGGCCCCAGCCAAATTTGTCACTTCATCAAGAGCACAGAGCGGCTGCGCTTGATCTCGCGTGTGATTTTGCGATGCAGATGCGCAGGCATTCCGGTGACGCGGCGGGGAAGGATTTTGCCGCTCTCCGTGACGAATTTTTTCAGGAGATCGGGATTTTTGTAATCGATAGCCTCAATGGCGATGTCGATTCGCCGGCGTGGCATGGCGCGATTTGCCCGGCGAAAGGCGGAACGGCGTTTGGCGGTTTTAGGACCTATCATTTGGTTTCGCGGTGCAAAGTATGCCGTCTTAAGAACTTGGCCTCCGTGCATTCCAACGTCACAATTTCCTGCGCCATTTGTCCGTTAGTCCTTCACTTCCGCCGGCGTGGCTTCTTCTTCCTCAGCCTCGCCGCCTTCCTCCTCGGTCAAACCGAACAGAGAGGTGACCGACTGACGGACCCGCGACGCCTTGTTTTGCTTTTCCAGCTGCGATTGGCATTCAACGGTGAAACGCGCGAATGGGATAGCTTCCAGCCGTGCGTGCGGGATCGGTTTGCCCGACATCTCGCACTTTCCGTAGGTTCCCAGCTCAATGCGTTTGAGGGCTTGATCGATTTCGTAAAGCGCGTCCTGTTCCTGGGAGAGCAAGCTCAACGCGAAATCCCGATCGTAAGCGTCTGATCCAGCGTCAGCCTGATGCATTCCAAAAGCGGATGCCTCGCTGCCTTCGGCTCGCGATCTCAGAGTGTCCTGGGCTACGCCGGCCATGGAATCGACCATGGCGTCCCGAAGCTGAAGCAGTTTCTCTTTCTGCTTCCGTACAAACGGATCAAGCCTTCTTTCGCGATGGTTCATACCTAATAAGAACGCCGGAGATTCAATCGTTTCCTTTTTGGTTTTGGAAGACCCGCGTTTTCCGGCTTTCGTCGGCTTTGCGACCTTTTTCGCTACCGGCCGCTTGACGCTCTCCTTGCGTGCCGGACGCGCCTTGCGCGCAGCGGGCCTCTTCGCAGAGCTCTTCTTTTTTGTTGGTTTTGCCATAGCGTTGACGCCTTTGGTAAATCGATTGCGTCCGAAAAATGGACGCTTAATTAAGAACATTTCTCCGACGGCGCAAGCGGATTCGGTCAAAAAGTTTACAGCCCTACAAACCGGCTTTCGCACCTAGGCAAAACTACTACCCAGCCACGGCTCAGCTCGGACGGCAGCCAGCCTGTTGTTGCAGGGCCTTACGAGCTCGCGCTGGAGTAACGGTTCAGGGCAAATTTCCAGAAGCCGCGCGACAGGAGGAAAACAATAGTCGAGGCAGCGACAAGATGCAGCATCAACCACCAGGGCTGTCCGAGCGATTTGATCAACAAGCGGGCTGGGATGTTTGCGATAATGACCACCGGAATGATCCAGCCGAATATCAAGCGGAATAGCCATGGAAAGATCGCATCTGGATAACGCGCGATATTCAGGAAATTAAAGTAGCCATAAACCAATCCCTGGGCGCGCACGATCCAGAAGCTGACCGCTGCCAGAGCAAGCATGATTGAGTAATGCACAGCAATGCCAAACCCCAGCGCGACCAGGTAAAGCAAGATTGACGTCAAATCTGGAACAACATTGAGACGCGATAGCGCTATGCAAACTACCGCACCCCCTAACGCCGCATTGACGATGCTATCGAGACCAAATTGTTTCGTCGAAACAGCAAACTGGCTATCGATCGGCAGAACCAGCAGAGAATCTAATTTTCCCGTGCGCACGAGTTCTGGAATGTTGGCGACGTTAACAAAAAAGAATGCCTGAAAGAGCTGGGCAATCATTTGATGCGTGCCGATAAGCAGCACGACCTCCCACTTTGTCCAGTCACCAATACGATCGACATTGGCGAAAATGATACTGAAGAAGACAATCTGGCCGCAGAACCAAAGGATCTCCACAACCATCCATAACAGAAAGTTCGCCTTGAAACTCAGCTCGCGAATGAGCGAGTTGCGCAGCATGATGGAGTAGATTTCGATGTAACGCCGCATCATTTTTCCTGTCCCTTAACTTTAAGCACAGTCAACCACCGCCCGTATGAAACGTTTTGTGCCATGGCTTCCCGTGATTGTTGGCCTGCTGGTTGTGGCAGTGGTTGTCCGCCAGTGCCGCAACGGCGGCGCTACAAGCTATCAGACCGCAACGATCACCCGCGGTCCCATTACCCAGGCGGTTACGGCAACCGGCACACTCAATCCGGTCGTTAACGTACAGGTAGGCAGCCAGGTTTCAGGAAATATCGCGAAATTATTTGTGGATTTTAATTCTCAGGTGAAAGCCGGCCAGGTGGTTGCGCAAATCGATCCGGCGCTTTTTCAGGCAACTGTCACTCAGGCGGAGGGAGATTTGGCGAACGCCCAGGCCACGCTTGAGCTCGCAAGAGTAAATGCCAAACGGACACAGGAATTGTTTGCGAAGAAGACCTCGTCGCAGGCTGACGTCGATCAAGCGATGGCGACCCTTCATCAATCCGAGGCGACCGTGAAGATTAAACAGGGCGCGCTGGATAAAGCCAGGGCCGATCTCGAGCATTGCACTATTACGTCACCGATCGACGGGGTGGTGATTTCGCGCAGTGTCGATGTTGGTCAGACGGTGGCAGCCAGTCTCCAGGCGCCGGTCATCTTTGCGATCGCGAACGATCTTACCAAAATGCAGATCGACGCGAATGTGGCGGAAGCGGATGTCGGCGTCGTGACGATCGATCAAAATGTCGATTTTACCGTGGACGCTTTTCCCATGCAGACGTTTCGTGGAAAAGTTGTCCAGGTGCGCAACGCGCCGATCACCGTGCAAAACGTCGTGACTTACGACACCGTCATTGGGGTGAGCAATCCAGATTTGAAATTGAAACCGGGAATGACAGCGAACGTCTCAATCGTCATCGCGCACAAGGATGAGGTACTGCAAATCAAGAACGCCGCGCTGCGCTATCGCCCGCCGGACGCAACCCCGGTCGAGACAAGAAGAACGGGCACAAGTCGCATGGGACGGCCTGCCGGAGGGCGTAGCGGTGGTGTGCACGAGGGTGCCGAACGTACCGTGTATGTTTTGCCGTCTGGCGCCAGCCGGCCGCAGCCGGCGCAGATCAAAACCGGGATCAGCGACGGGATTGTGACCGAAGTAGTCGAAGGTCTGAAGGAAAGCGACCGCGTGGTGACGGCCGAGCTCAGCTCAGCGATGGCCGGGCCATCGCCTGCGACGAATCCCTTTGGCGGGTCAAGGCGATTTCCGTAATTATCATGGAAGGAAAATTCGGCTTCTCGCTCGCGGACTGCTGTAGCCGCATCTGTGTAAGAAGTGTGACGCACGTATTCCAAACACCTCAGCGCAGCGCTTCGCAGAGCGAACCGATTACAACATTCGCCAGGAAGTAGTTCGATATGAACAACGGGGCACTCGTTAGGCTGATCGATGTGCACAAAGTCTATCGCACAGGCGAAATGGAAGTGCCCGCTGTGCGCGGCGTGTCGCTCGAAATCAAGCGCGGCGAATTCGTTGCGCTGATGGGTGCCAGCGGTTCCGGAAAATCCACGCTCATGAATATTCTCGGTTGCCTCGACCGGCCCACCACGGGCCACTACATTTTGGACGGAGCAGACGTCTCGAGTCTCGATCGAGATCGGCTCGCCGATATCCGGAACGGCAAGATCGGATTCGTGTTCCAGAATTTTAATCTGCTGCCACGCACTTCTGCGCGAGAAAACGTCGAGTTGCCCTTGGTTTACAGCTCGCAGCGTCTGACACACTCGGAACTTCGCGAAAGGGCGAATGGTGTCCTTGCATCCGTCGGCCTCGCAGGTCGCGAAGACCATCATCCGAGCCAGCTTTCGGGCGGTCAGCAACAACGCGTGGCGATCGCACGCGCGTTGATTAATCAACCGGAAGTCCTTCTTGCGGACGAACCGACCGGCAATCTGGACAGCCGGACCAGCATCGAAATCATGGTAATTTTTCAGCAGCTTAATGAGCGCGGAATCACCGTGATCATGGTGACGCACGAACCGGATATCGCTGCTTACGCAAAGCGGAACGTCATGATGCGCGACGGGGCAATCCTGGATGATCATCTGGTTTCACAACGCTCGGATGCAGCGTCGCAGCTTCAACAACAACACGCTTCAACGCTTTAGCGCTTCAGCCTATAAATGAGAGTCGCACCAACATTTAACGTCGCGCTCCGCGCTTTGCGGCGAAACAAACTGCGTTCGGTGCTGACTGCGCTAGGCATCATCATCGGCGTAGGCGCGGTGATTGCGATGGTTGGGATCGGCAACGGAGCGAAGGCGCAAGTGGAAGCGCAGATCGCCAGCCTGGGACAAAATGTGATTCTGATCTTTTCAGGCAGCACCACCTCCAGCGGCATTCGCACGGGGTGGGGCGGTGCCAATTGGTTTACTCGCATTTACGGAGAATCAGCGGATTACTTTGACATCCGGCAATGGCCGCTGGCTGATGGCGCACCGTTTACGTCGCAAGACGTTCGCAGCGCAAACAAGGTTTGTGTGATCGGTCGTACCACCGCCACCCAGATTTATGGAAACGAAAATCCGATTGGCCAGATCCTACGGATCAAGGAGGTCCCGTTTACAGTCACGGGTGTGCTGACGCCCAAGGGATTGAGCACGCAGGGCGTAGACCAGGACGACATCGTAATCATGCCGTACACGAGCGCGATGAAACGTGTCATCGGTGGCACAAATTTGCGTAATATTAACGTGCAAATTGCCGATCCGCAGCAGCTCGAAGCGGCCCAGCAACAAATTGTTTCGCTGCTTCGGCAACGGCATAACATTCGTCCAGGGCGCGACGATGATTTCACCGTGCGCAACCAACAGGAAATCGCCCAGGCGGCCACCGCTACCTCGCGGGTAATGACGCTTTTGCTTGGGGCAATTGCCGGTGTGTCGCTTGTGGTCGGTGGAATCGGAATCATGAACATCATGCTCGTGAGTGTCACCGAGCGGACGCGTGAAATTGGCGTGCGCATGGCTGTGGGCGCGCATGGTGCTGACATTCTCACTCAATTCTTGATCGAAGCCGTGACACTGAGTTCGGTCGGAGGTCTGATTGGAATTGTCTGTGGCATTGGCGCGTCGAAAATTTTGTCCGTATACGCGAATTGGCCTACGCTGATATCAATCAGTTCGGTCGCCATTGCATTTTTATTCAGCGCAGCTGTTGGAATTTTCTTCGGCTTTTACCCGGCGCGCAAAGCGGCCGCGCTCGATCCCATCGAAGCGTTACGCTATGAGTGAGAATTTGTACCCACCAAACACACGAATGACACAAAAAAAGGCAGTCCTATTTTCTGAGATTTCGTATCTTTTCGCATATTTGGTGGACGAATCTTTGTTGTAGCGGTCGCTGTCCTCACCGGCAAATTAGTGGCATGGCGGAGCACAGCGGTTTTGAAAAGTTGGTCGCAGAGGCAAAGAAGAAAATCACCGAGATTTCTCCGGACGAAGCAGCCGAGAAATCAAGAAGCGGTCACGCGGTGATTATCGATGTTCGCGAGAAAGACGAATGGGGCGAGGAACATATCCCTGATGCTATCCACATGAGTCGCGGCACCATCGAGCTCGACGTCGAAGAAAAAGTCCCCGACACGAACGCAATGATCATTTGTCATTGCGGCGGAGGCGGACGCTCCGCGCTCGCCGCTGAGAGCTTGCAAAAAATGGGCTACAAAAACGTCCGCTCCATGGCCGGCGGTTTCAAAGCTTGGAAAGCCATGGGATTGCCCACGTCAAAATAGTTGTAGAGGCGGTTGTGCCAGGCGCGTTTTTGGTCCGCGCCGCGTGGTTTCGAATCGTTGAGGCGGACAGGCGCGCGATAGAATTGTTTTCGCGTCGCCGCCCGGCTAAACTGTCGCGCATTATCGGGCGAGGCGTTTTGTGCAGGAGGAAGCTATGTCCGAGATCGTTCCGTGTCATCGCGCAGCCAAATTCCCAGATAACCTCATCCCGCGCATGGGTACGCTGGGCTTTTACGCGCCTTATCTGAAAGAGCACGGTTGTGCCGGCCTTAGCTACACTGCGTACGGTCTCATCATGCAAGAGCTTGAGCGGGCCGATTCCGGTTTGCGCTCGCTGGCTTCTGTTCAGGGTGCACTCGCGATTCAGGCGATCCATTCATTTGGCTCGCCCGAGCAACAGTCGCGATGGCTGCCGGGATTGATCTCGGGCAAACTTATCGGGTGTTTTGCGCTGACGGAACACGGACACGGTTCGGATCCCGACGGCATGGAAACCCGCGCCAAACGTGAAGGCGACCATTACATTTTGAACGGCAGCAAGTGCTGGATCGGCAATGCGTCCATCGCGGACGTTAAAGTCGTTTGGGCAAAGGATGATGACCGGCGTGTGGGCGGATTCGTGGTGGAAAAAGACGCGCCTGGGTTTCGCGCACAGGACATCGAGGGAAAGTTTAGTCTGCGCATGTCGCGCACGTCGGAATGCTGGTTCGAGAACTGCCGGATACCTGCGGAGAATCGTTTGCCCAAGGCGTCCGGACTTGGCGCCCCTTTGTCCTGTCTTTCGCATGCGCGCGCAGGCATTGCATGGGGTGTAATCGGCGCGGCTATTGATTGCTATGAGACAGCGCTGGCTTACGGCAAATCGCGCGAACAATTTGGCCGCCCGATTGCCGGCTTCCAACTGGTGCAACAAAAGCTTGTTTGGATGGCGCAGGAGATTACCAAGGCGCAATTACTGGCGTTGCGTCTCACACGCATGATGGAGATGGGCTCAGCGCGGCCCGCGCAGATCTCGCTCGCGAAGCGGAACAACGTTTGGATGGCACTGGAGTGCTCCCGGAAGGCGCGCGACATTCTCGGCGCCGCCGGCATCACCGATCGCTACCCCGTGATCCGGCATCTCATGAATCTTGAAACCGTGTCTACATATGAAGGCACGCACGACATCCACACGCTGGTCATCGGCCGCGACATTACGGGGATCAATGCCTTTGGCGGGTAAACTGAAATACGCCGTCATTCCGAACGAAGTTGAGGAATCCCGTTGCGAAACCGAAAGCTAATTACACGGGATCCTTCGACTTCGCTCAGGATGACTCGCTGAAGAAATGGGCTAAGGTAAAGTATGAGCGAGTCAGTCTACATTCTCGGCGGCGGGCGCACCGATTTTAAGCGTAACCTGAAGAAAGAAGGGAAAACGATCCGGCACATCATCATCGAGGCCGGCAAGAAGGCGATCGACGACGCGAAGATTGATCCCGCGGAAATCCAGGCAGGTGCAGTTGGCAATTTCAACGCAGGTCAGTTCACCAAGCAATTGCAACTCGGGGCGTTCATCCCGGAGATCGATCCAAAATTACGTGGAATTCCAACAATGCACACGGAAGCGGCGTGCGCTTCCGGGGCGTTGTCGGTGTTGCTCGGCGCGGAATGGATCATGGGCGGATTTCACGACGTCGTGCTGGTCGTCGGCGCGGAACAGCAGAAAACAATGTCGTCGCTCGATGGGTCGGATGTGCTCGGGGCGGCTGCCGATTATCACAATGAAAAGCCGGAGTACGGCGATTTCATGTTTCCCAAATTGTTCGGACGGATTGCGCAGATTTATATCGAGAAATACGGCGCGACCGAAGCAGACCTGGCCCTGGTTGCGTGGAAAAATTACGCGCACGCCAAGCTGAATCCCCTTGCGCAAATGCGGGACGCAGATCTCACACTCGATTGCGCATCGCAAGTTTCCGACAAGAACCCGAGCGTCGCGCCACCGCTTAAGGTTTCAGATTGTTCCCAGATCACCGACGGCGCCGCATCGGTTGTTCTCGTTTCCGGAAAGTATCTGGAAAAAATCGGACGCGATAGAAGCAAGACTGCGCGACTGCTTGGCTACGGTCACACCACTGATTATCTGCCGCTCGACAAAAAGGATGCGCCAACGTTTTCAATCGCGCGCAAAGCGGCCGAGAAAGCATTCCATATGGCTAATCTGACGCCGCGCGACCTCCAAGGCGCAGAAGTGCACGATTGCTTTTCCATTACTGAAATTGTCGCCTACGAAATTCTCGGACTCGCCGAGTCTGGCAAAGGCGTCGAGCTTGTGAAAAGCGGAGCGACGGCGTTGCCGCAGGTGCGCACGGAAAAATTCAAAGGGCCTTTTCAAATTCCAGTAAACGCGGGCGGCGGCTTGATCGCCGACGGTCACCCCGTCGGCGCAACTGGCGTTCGTCAGGTTTTCGAAGCCTATCAGCAATTGACGGAACAGGCCGGCGCGCGGCAGATCGAGAGCGCGAAAAAATTCGTCACATTCAACATGGGCGGCAGTCTCACGACTTCTGTCGCCATGGTTTGGGGACGCGAGTAATTCGGCCCGGACGGCCCGATTCAGGGTTGCCTCTCAAAGCGACGCGAGGACGCGCACGCACCCAAAGGCTTCGCAAAATGGGAAAGGCCTGCAATGGATTTCGCACCAAATGATTTAGGAGTGCGACGCGTCCTCGCATCGCTTTCATTATCGCGAGTGAACGGTTTTGAAGTCGTCAAGTCCAAAACGCGGTCCCCGCACGTTTCCTACAATATGACGTCGCTGGCAATCGAAGAACTTCCGGCAGTGATAAAAGAGGACGTGGAGGACTTTCTCGAAAACCATCCGCGTAGTCCAGCCGCACGCTTACGCCCAAGAATGGGAATGGTCGGAGACATCTGGCTGGCCTTTATCGGGCCGGAAGTGCGACGGGGCGCCAGCGGATTGGGAGAAACGCCGCGCGACGCCCTGAAAGATTTCAACCAGCACTTCATGGAGCCGCTAATTTCTCAAAACGGTTCCGAACCGCACGACACCGATTGATTTAGGGA
>QHPC01000018.1 GCA_003218915.1 Verrucomicrobiota bacterium | reverse complement strand
ACCACGCCATCCAGAACCGGCCGACGTGGATACCTGGGAAAATCGCCGCGCAAATCACCGCAAACAGCGTCATCGCTTCCGCCGAACGGTTGATCGACGTGCGCCATTTTTGCCGAAGCAAAAAGAGAATTGCGGAGATGAGTGTGCCGGCGTGTCCGATACCGATCCAGAAAACGAAATTGGTAATGTCCCAGGCCCAGCCCACCGGGATCTGATTTCCCCATGTGCCGACGCCGGTGGAAATCTGGTAGCCAATGCAAAAAAGTCCGAAGGTCGCGGTGCTTGCAGTGATGGCGAAGGCCACCCACCACCAGCGCGGTGCGGGTTGTTCCACCACTCCGGAGATCCGTTCCGTCAACCAGCTAAAGTTGCGCCGGTGCAGCACAAGCGGGACGCGCGTGATCTCCTGTTCCGCTTCTTTGATCGTCTCTGGTGCTGTTGGTGCTCCGTCCATACTTCTACTACGCTGTCATCCCGAGCCGCGCAGACGGCGAGGGACCTCCCACTTGATAATTGATCACACGAGAAAGATTTGGGCGCTTTGCGCAGCCTGTGTTGGCTGTTCGATGTTCGCTCATTCCGGTACTTTCTCCTCAAAACTTGCGATCCCGATGTTTTGCGCGTCAGGCATCTTCGGGTTTGGGTTGCGAATGCGCGCGAGATAACTGACTCGCGGGACGACGTTCAAATAATCGAGGATTCGGTAATTCCGGTCCTGCTGTTTCATTTTTGACACGCGGCTTTCCGGATCCTTGATATCGCCAAAGACAATCGCTTCCGTGGGACACGCCTGCGCGCAGGCGCTGGTGAAAGAATCGCGCGGGATTCGCGTTTCCGGCGAAGCGCCTGCGCGCGCGAGCGCGGCGATCTTTGCTTCTTCGATGCGTTGCACGCAGAAGGTGCATTTCTCCATCACGCCGCGCATCCGCACGGTCACGTTCGGATTCTTCTGCATCTTGATCGTGTCCGGCGCGCCCTTGGTGGTTAGCGGCGCGAAGTATTCTTCGTAGACGCTAAATGCGCCAGCGATCTTTCTTTTGCCAACTGGCCGTTGATTGTAATCGAAGAAATTGAATCGACGCACTTTGTAGGGGCAATTGTTCGAGCAAAATCGTGTGCCGATGCAGCGGTTGTAAGCCATGACGTTTAGGCCGTCCTCGCTGTGAACGGTCGCATTGACCGGGCAAACCGTTTCGCACGGCGCGTTCTCGCAATGCTGGCACGGCATCGGCTGATGCACGATTTCGGGATTCTCGGGCCACTCCCCGCGGTCCTGGTTGTACGGTTTGCGGCTTGCATAATAGCGATCAATTCGCAGCCAATGCATGATTCGGCCATGCGATACCTGCAGCTTGCCGACCACGGGCACATTGTTCTCGGCCTGGCAGGCGATCACACACGCATTGCACCCTGTGCACACGTTCAAATCGATACTCATTCCCCACTGCTGCGGGGCAGTCAGCGGCGGATGCGTGTAGATGCTCGGTGGCGGATGCGGCAGTTCTTCTTCGCCGGGAATTTTTTTCGCGAACTCACTATTTTCGCGGTAGCCCTCCAAAGTCGCTTCGCGCACGAGACCGCGGCCCTCAATGCTGAACTGCTCCTGCGTAATTGAGAACGGGTACGTGCGATCAACTTTTGTCACCTGCACGCTTTCAACCCCTCTCCCGCCAGCGGCGACAAAATGCGGATTTGCCGCCGTTCGTAGAAAGTAGCCGTTGAAACCGGACTGCTCCGCAATGCCCGGTCTTTCTTTCAGCGCGCCGCCCGCGTATGGCAGGCCGTCGAACTCCGGCATTTTTCGCCCGTAACCGAGTGGGATCGAAACAGAATTGTTGGCGTGGCCAGGAGACACGAGCGCCGCGATGACCAGCTCGCGTTTGACCGACTGACCGCCGGCGCTCTTTTCGTTAATTGCGATCTGTATCAAATCTCCAGTCAGCACACCGAGCTTTTTTGCATAAGCAGGGCTAATTAGTGCCGCGTTATCCCAGGTAAGCTTGGTTATGGGATCAGGTAATTCCTGGAGCCAGCCGTTGTTAGCATAGCGGCCGTCGTCCATCGAATAACTGGCGGTAAGAACAATCTCGGGAGAATCTTGCGTGGGAGCTGGCGGCAATGTCCACGAACTTTGGTTCTGTAGGCCACCTGCATTCGCATTGAATGACGAAGAGCGATCACGCGGCTGAACGTGTGCCGCAAAACCGTCGTGAAGGAAACGCGACCACGCAGTTTGAAAATCGCCTGGCGGGTTCGTAGAGCGAAAAGTTTCCTGGACGAGCTCCGGTCCCTCGGTTTTCGGGCCGCCGAGCAGTGCGTTGAGCAATTCGATTTCCGAGAGACCACCGAAGATGGGCAAAATCATCGGTTGAATCGACAAGTGATCGCCGTCGGCAGTAAGCGCGTCTCCCCATGATTCAAGGTAATGCGCAGCAGGAAGGTGCCATTGGCTTAACGCTGATGTGGCGTCCTCGTGATAGCCGAGTCGCACAATCTCGGGCACGCGTTTTTGCAGCTCAGCCCAATCGAGCGGCAGATTTTTTTGCTTGTCCTCCGCCAGGCCGCGCGGCGCGTTATACACCGGATCGCCTCCGAGAATGAAAAGCTGTTTAATCCGCCCGTCGTTGATCTCAGCTGCGAGTTGAGAAATCTCAATCGTTCGCGAATCGCGCGGCATCTGGCGAACAACCAATGTCTGACCGAGGTTTTTGAGGGCTGCGTTGATCGCGTACACGAGTAATTGCACGGCAACCGGCTGGGATGGACCAGCCAGCACAAGGCTCGCGCCCGGTTTTGCCATCAAATCGTTTGCCAAACCGGTGATCCATTGCTCATCGAATATGTCACCCCCGAATGTCGCCGGGCCCTGGATACTTCCCATTACCGATCGAATGCCCGAGTCGTTTGTTCCCGCGAGAATTTTAGCTGCAAGAGCTTGCGCAATCGCGGCGATTTGGCTGGCTGGACAGCGTAGCCGATGGTCCGCCATCGCGCCCGTGAGCGTGAACCGATTTTCCACGACATAAAGCCGGTTCATGCTGTCCTTGGGTGTGCTGACGCGGCGACGAGAGGTAAACGCGCGCACTGACGCGAGATCGCCCTGACCGCAATCGAGAAAATCGCTGTCCAACGCAAGAACGATATCGGCGCGATCGAATCTGGGAATTGCGCGCGCACCAGCGCCGAACGCAGCTTCCACGGCCGAACTCATTTCCTGGTCCAGGAGCGGCTCATACACACACCAGCGCATGCCGGAAAGATTTTTTTCCAGCTCTCGCCGCAAACGCTCGCGCGTGGGCGAATTCGTTTCCTGCACAAGAAACGCCAACCCATCGCCGTGATTGCTGAGAAGCTTATTACGAAGTTCTCCTATGTAGGCTTCGAAATCTTCGCGCCTGCTCGTTTTCCCATTGCGAACAAATCGTTTCGAGCGGGTCGGGTCGTAAAGATCGAGCACTGAAGCCTGAACGAAAGTGTCCGTAGCCCCAGCGGTTGCCGGGTGCAGCGGGTTGCCATCGAGTTTAATGGGACGCCCGTCTACGGTAGTGGCGACAAGCGGAATGGCGCCGTTGCGCCGCGGCATCGCGGTTGCGTAGTACAGAAATTTTCCGGGAATTGTCCATTCAACGTTCTTTGTGAACGGAACGAGATGAAGCTCCGGCCTTCGACAACTTGTTAGGCCAACCCCTGCCAGCGCCATGGATGCTCCCATCAATTTCAGGAAATCGCGTCGCGACCATTCGTCGCCGTTCAGCTCCGATATGCCCTGTGGAAATTCGCGTTCCAGCCACTGTCGGAATTCGGGCGAATCGCTGTATTCGCCCAGGCTGCGCCAGTACTGCTTGCCGGTTGGTGGCTCCGGTGGATGCTGGAATACGCGTTTCATCGGTGACACCCCTGACAGTTCGTTGGCGGATTGATGTTCCAGTGCTCTTTCAACGTCCGGCCGATCTCCGCCTGGCTAAGTTTCTGCTTCTTCGAAAAATCCTCGCCCGCATCGTGCGGCTGTCCGTACTTGGCAACAAATTGCGCCGGTTTCACATCGTCCGGTTTCCAATCGAGATTGAAAACCTGATCGTCGGGACGCAGAAAATTCTCGGGGTGCCGATGGCAGTCGAGGCACCACGCCATGCTGTGCGGCTTGGCCAGATACACCGTCGACATATGATTGACGGAGCCGTGGCAACTGAAACAACTAATGCCGCGATTCACGTGCGCCGCGTGATTGTAATAAACGTAATCGACGGTGCGATAGATCCACACCCACTCCACCGGGTTACCCGTTTTCCAGCTCGCCCGCACCGGCTCCAGTTTCGGATTATCTTTTTGCACCTGTGTATGGCAATTCATGCAGGTCTGGGTGTTCGGCACATTCGACTGGGCCGCCATTTCCACAAAGCTGTGGCAATACCGGCAATCCATTCCCAATTGCGAGACGTGGATGTCATGCGGAAAGGGCACCGGCTGGATCGGTTCGTAGCCAATCTTCGTGTACTTTGGCGTCGCATAATACCAGGTCGCTGCGGTCAATCCACACACCGCAATGATGCCGCAGATCACCAATTTGAGCGGTATCCAGTTGGTCCAGCGTGGAAAGAAGTTGGCCATGGAATGTCAGGCAAATGCGGCTCCGCTGGACATCACCAGCCACCACAACGAATCAATGTTGAAATCGGAATGCGTTGCGTTCAGACGGTCCAAAAGGGTTAAGATTTCTTCGCCTGAGGGGAAACCATGATTCTATAAATCTGTTTGGCGGTAGCAAAATAAAATTCATCATTCAATTTCATGCCGGCAAAAAGCGTTCGCCTGTCCGATACAGAAAAGCGAACAATTGGCAAAACTGATGACGACAAAAGTTCGGCGGCACGTCAAGCCTGGAAGAAGGAAAAGGAGAAATCGAGCGATGAATCATGAAGTAATCGAGCAATGCGGCCGACGGCGGACCACCTGCAGTCTTCTGTGCCCGGGACGCTTGTCAGGCTTGATTGATTAAGCTATTCTGGCTCTATGACGACAGTGAGCGTTACCGAAGCAAAGAATAATCTGAGCAAACTGCTCAAAAAAGTTCGCCACGGCCAGTCGGTGCTGATCCTTGATCGCAACATGCCAGTGGCGCGCCTGGAGCCACTCCCCCCGGGAAGCAAAGAGGCGGACGAGGCAAAGCTCATTGAGCTGGAACGGCAGGGCCTGCTCAAACGCGGCAAGGGCAAATTACCAAAGGATTTTTGGACGCGGCCACGACCGAAGCTTAAGGGAAGCGCAGTCGAAGCGTTGCTGCAAGAGCGCCAAGAAGCACGATGGTAACCTATTGGGACGCTTCGGCGTTGGTTCCGCTCGTAGTCAACGAAACAACCACCACAATGTACACCGGAGTTGCGGAACAGACTCAGATCGTCACGTGGTGGGGTAGCTATCTTGAGTGCACATCCGCCATCGTGCGAATCGCGCGCCGCGGGAGTCCGCCTCTGGAAGTCGCTGAATCGTATCGAATGTTGGAACAGCTGTCCGAAGGATGGCGCGAGATCGGGCCAAGCGAAAGACTACGCCGCGCTGCTGCCCGAGTTCTCAAGACGCATACCCTGCGCACGAGCGACGCACTGCAACTCGGCGCTGCGCTTGTCGCCAGCGCTTTCGCACCAGACACGGTTCGCTTTCTGGCCGAGGACAAACGACTGCTAGAAGCAGCCGAGCGAGAAGGGTTCGTCGTGGGTTTGTGAACTTGGCACTAAAACGGCGACTGGCTTTATTTGTGGCTGGATTTTTCATTGCGGGGACGGTGCGCGCCGAAGAGGTCGACGCTCTTTTCACCAACGGGAATATTTACACGGTTAACGACCGTCGGCCGCACGGAGAAACCATAGCGGTGAAAAATGGACGCGTCATTTTCGTTGGCTCAAATGACGACGCGAAGAAATTTCATGCCGCGAAGATTATGGATCTTCGCGGTCGCACAGTCGTGCCTGGCTTCACCGATTCGCATTGCCACATTTTCGGCATTGGCGAACGCGAAATGCGATTGAACCTGGAAGGCACAAATTCGCTTGAAGACTTTCTGGCCAGGGTGAAGGAACGCGTCGACAAAACGGGCCTCGGCAAATGGATCACTGGACGCGGCTGGATCGAAACGTTTTGGAAGCCGCCGCAATTTCCACTGCGCCAGGACCTCGACAAGATCGCGCCAAACAATCCTGTATTTCTCACGCGCGCAGATGGCCACGCTTCAATTGCTAATTCGGCCGCGCTTAAAATTGCCAGAATTGACAGGAACACGCCGGATCCGTTTGGCGGGCAAATTTTGAAAAAGAACGGCGAGCCAAATGGAATGCTGCTTGATACCGCGCAGGACCTCGTCGCAAAAAACATTCCAAAAGTTAAACAATCGGAGCGCGAAGAGGCGCTGCTGCGCGGGATCGACCGTGAGGTCAAACTCGGCTGGTGCGAAATTCAGAATGCCGGCAGCCACAAAGAAGATATCGATCTCATCCGGAAAGCATTCGAGGCTGGCAAAACGAAAATTCGATTCGTCAACGCCGTCTACGGTCCCGGCCAGGATACACAGAATTTCTTGCGCGAAGGACCCATTATCAACGCGTTCGATCATCAGTTCACCCAGCGTACGATCAAAGTGCTGTTCGACGGCGCCCTCGGCTCTCGCGGCGCGGCTCTGTTGAAGCCGTACAGTGACGCGTCCGATACGTCCGGCTTTCTAAGAGAGAAACCCGAAGACCTTGGGCCAATGTTTGAAGAAGCGTTGCGCCGCGGCATCCAGGTGGAAACGCACGCGATCGGCGACCGCGCTAACCGACTCATTCTCGATCTTTACGAGCAGGCGTTCCAAGCCGTGCCGGCCAACGAACGAAAAATTCGCGAACCACGCTGGCGCATCGAGCACGCTCAGATTGTCGATCCGGCCGATATTCCGCGGTTCGCCAAACTTGGGGTAATCCCCTCAATGCAGCCGTCGCATGCAATCAGCGACCTCTTTTTCGCTCCGACTCGACTCGGAGCGGATCGTCTCGTCGGCGCGTATGCGTGGCAAAGCTTCCTCAAGAGCGGCTGTATCATTGCAGGAGGTTCCGACGCGCCCGTCGAACGTGGCGAACCGATGATCGAATTCTACGCCGCCGTCGCACGCAAAAGCGTGAAGGGCAAGTCGGGCGAAGGCTGGCATCCCGAGCAAGCCGTTTCGCGTGAAGACGCGTTGAACATGTTTACGATCTGGCCAGCCTACGCCGCATTCGAAGAAAAGGACAAAGGCTCAATCGAAGTCGACAAGCTTGCCGATTTCACTGTCCTGTCACGAGACATTATGAAAATTCCTGAGGCGGAAATTCTTGAAACGCAGAACGAAATGACAGTGATTGGCGGTGAAGTTATTTACTCGCGGTAAGTACACCGGAAATCCTAACTTTTTTATGAACCACAAACACGCGCATCAGTTTTTGAGAACGAGTCATCCTCGAATGGCCGAGTTGATTGCACGTTCCCGTCGCTACAACATCACGCCGGCGGTTTCAATTCGTCCATTTGACGCGCTTGCAGAATCAATTGCTTACCAGCAACTGAGCGGCAAAGCTGCTGCCACTATTTTTGGCCGGGTCCGCGCTCTCTATCCGAAGAGAAAATGGCTCGATCCCGAACAGCTTCTCGCAACGCCGGATGAAACACTTCGTGCCGCCGGTCTTTCACGCGCAAAAACCGCCGCGTTAAAAGATCTGGCTGCGAAAACAATCGACGGCACCGTGCCGTCGGGCCGTGCGCTTATCCGCATGAGCGATGATGAGATCATTATGCGTCTGACTACGGTGCGCGGAATTGGCCGATGGACGGTTGAAATGCTTCTTCTTTTCGATTTGGGCCGGCCAGATGTCTGGCCCGTTGACGATTACGGGGTGCGCAAAGGTTTCGCGAAAACTTTCGGCCGCCGAAAGCTCCCCACTCCAAAACAGCTCATGAAGTTCGGTGAAAAATGGCGTCCGTACCGTTCGGTGGCCGCCTGGTATTTCTGGCGAGCGCTGGATGCGCCTGACAAGGCGAACCGATTTGATTGAAAAGGCGTAGAAGCGATCGACGTAAACGCTGCTACACGTGGTCATCCTGAGCGAAGTCGAAGGATCCCGTGGCATTACCTTGAGGTGCTTCAGCGGGATTCCTCGACTTCGCTCGGAATGACATGTGGTTTTCAGCATTTAACTTGCGCTTGCCTCCGCGCCTAACTAAAACGCCATGATTATGGCGATGATTCATGTTAATCGGGGCGCAACAAGTTTGGGCGTATTTTCCGAGGAAGAAGTTCGTGAAGGGCTGCGCACAGGCCGGTTCGTTTCCACGGATATCGGTTGGCGCGAAGGAATGGCCAACTGGCAGCCGCTCTCGCAGTTCACAGAGCTTGGGGCGGGCGCGCCTGGCGCGCCGCCTTCACCGGTCAGCGCAGCCGTAACCTCAGAAGCCGCCGCGCCGCGCAGCGGTCTGCCGTGGGAGCACCGGCCAGAGCGTGGCTTTTTCAACGCGTTCGTCGAGACCCTGGTGATGGTGCTCACAAAACCGGGCGAAGCATTCGCAGTGATGAAACGCGAAGGCGGTTTGGGGGAGCCGCTCATTTACGGGCTCATCGGCGGGTCTCTCGGCGGCGTCGTCTCGCTTCTATTCTCGCTGGGCTTGCAGTCCGCCGGTTTCTTCGCCGATCGCCACAACACGTTCGCGGCGATGGCCGGGATGGGCGCTGGCTCCGCTGCGTTTATCGTTCTAATACCGCTGTTCGTTATAATCGGACTGTTCATCGGCAGCGCGGTCGTGCATCTCTGTTTGATGATCGTCGGTGGTGCGAATCAATCGTTTGAAACCACTTTCCGCGTTCTCGCTTTCTCCCAGGGTTCCGCCGGACCTTTACAGATGATCCCGATTTGTGGCGGATTGATCTCTGGCGTTTGGGGGCTCGTTTGCACCTGCGTCGGATTGGCGCGTGCCCATGATACCGACACCGGCCGCGCTGTTCTTGCCGTTTTCCTGCCGCTAATTGCTTGCTGCGGCGGCATACTGCTCGTTGGGCTGATGCTCGGTGGGTTGGGCGCTTGGAGTGCGTCACACCATTGACTTCCCGTCAAAATGCGACTTCGCGTCCGGCACCTTTCCCCAGGTGAAATCGATCACGAATTAATCTGGCTAAGCGTCTCGCTTGCGTCGCTGGGTCTGGCGGCAGCATGGCTGACAATTGGTTTGCCATGGCCGCGCTGCATGTTTCATGAGATTACTAGTTTGCCATGCGTCACATGCGGCATGACGCGATGCGGGATTCAATTTTTTCACGCTCACTTCCTGGCTGCATTGAAATGGAATCCTCTTGTGTTCACAGCACTGTGCGGCCTGACGGCCTTTGATCTCTACGCATTTGCCACGCTCGCAACGCGCGCGCCGCGTTTGCGGATCTGTTTGCATAAGCAAACGGCGAAAACATGTGTGCGCGGCGCGGTCGTCTCGGCGCTGGTGTTAAACTGGATTTATCTGCTGATGCACTGGCGCAATTTTTGAATTGTAGGGCGTTTCCAGCAGCCCCGAAAGCATTCGGGGCTGACACAGACGCCCTACAATGCCAGGCAATCATAATTTTCTTCGTGCACTTCTTGTGCTTCGTGGTTGAACTTCTGGCACCATGCGAATTATGGTCACTGGCGGGGCGGGTTTCATCGGGTCCCATCTCGTTGAACAATTGCTCGCGGCCGGGCACATAGTCGCCATCCTCGATGACTTCAACGATTTTTACGATCCGCGAATCAAGCAGGCAAACATCGCCGGTTTCGCCAAAGATGTGGCCCTTCACCGTGTCGATCTTCGAGATGACGCGTCAGTGCGGAATTTGTTTCATCGCGAAAAATTTGAAGTGATCGCGCATTTGGCCGCTCGCGCTGGCGTTCGACCATCAATTCAGCACCCACAGCTGTACTACGACACCAATGTCACTGGCACATTGCATTTGCTCGAAGCCGCGCGTGTGACGGGAGTTAAAAGATTAATCTTTGCCTCCAGCTCGTCAGTTTACGGCGCCTCAAAGATCGTGCCCTTTTCTGAAGATCAACATCTGACTCAGACCCTCAGTCCGTATGCCGCGACGAAAATTGCCGGTGAATTTCTTTGCTCGACTTACTCACACCTTTACCAGTTGCGCGTAGTGGCGCTCCGTTATTTCACTGTGTACGGTCCGCGGCAACGGCCAGATCTGGCGATTCATCAATTCACCCGGCACATTCATGCCGGGCAGCCAATCGAGCAATTTGGCGACGGCACCACACGCCGCGATTATACTTACATTGATGATGTAATTCAGGGAACGTTGGCCGCGCTCCAATATCAGGGCCCGCTCTTCGACATTTTTAATCTCGGTGAGAGCGAGACGATTCAGTTGAAAGACTTGATCGTTGCCATCGAAAACGCGCTCGGGAAAAAAGCGAAAATCAACCAGTTGCCAGAGCAACCAGGCGATGTGCCCCTGACTTGCGCAGATATTTCCAAAGCGAGAAAACTGCTCGGTTACAAGCCAACGACCCGGTTGAACGAGGGATTGCCGCGTTTCGTCGATTGGTTTTTAGAGGCTCAAAAGCGCAGGTAGCCGAGCCTCAAATCGGTAGGCTATTATCGTTTTCGCGCTAGCTATTGTAGGTTCCCTGGATGATTTCGCGATTGCCATTCGAGCAGCGGGCGTCCTTCATTGCGGGCCAGGCGAAATCGGGGACGACGCTTTTGGTGGCGTTGCTGGATAATCATCCGCAGTTACTCGTGTTGCCGGAAGAAACCGCTTATTTCCCCACCGTACTCACGAAATATGCGCCGCGCGGTCGTCGCGCGCAGTTTGATTATCTGACCAAACAATCGCTGTCGAATGTGCTCTTCGGCGGACCATGCAAATGGGGTAAACGAAGCTATGCGACGTTTCCGCGCGAGAAATTTCGCGAGACGTTCAAGCGGGCAGCATTCGATCCTGCCAATGCGCAGGAAGATCTGCTCGTGCTAATGGTCAAAGCGTACGCGGCAACACTGGAACGTCCGCTCGACTCCATCGGGCGGTGGGTGGAAAAAACTCCGGCTAATCGCAATCACATTCCAGAAATTCTCCGGCGCTTTCCGCAGCCGAAAATCCTCGTCACAATGCGCGATCCGCGTGCCATTCTTGCAGCACAAATCGCGCTGGAGAAAACAAGGCAAACAGGGCGGTTCTCAACTTATTACGTGATCGCCCACTGGCTGGTCGCTGCCGCAGTGGCGCGGCGTGTGCGCGACGGTGAAATTCCGGGTTTTGTAGTGCCGTATGAGCAATTGGTCTGCGAACCAGCCAGGACGATGGCAGAGGTTTGCGCTTACCTCGAGATCAATTTCGATCCGGAAACGGTGCTGACACCGACAAAAGTGGGCCGGTTTTGGAGCGGTAACTCAGCGGCGCGCATCAACTTTTCGCAGATCAGTCCAGAGCCGGCCACGCGCTGGCAGCGGGAACTGTCCGAAGACGAAATCGGATGGGTGGAATGGCACTGCCGCGATCTGATGCCGGAATTCGGCTACGAGCCAAGACTACAAGGACGCGAGCTGCGATCATTTGTGCGTCCGATTCGCGGTGAACGCCCCCGGGAGTATGCGAAGTCGCGGCTCTACTCGATCCGCGACGCAATGACGAAATCCAAATGACGAATGCTCGAAGGAACATGAAAAAGATATCGATCTCCCTGGGCAAATTTCGTAATTCGTCATTTCTAATCCCGCTTGCAAACCCACCCGAAGCAGGCCATAATCCCGCGAGATGTCGGGATTCTTGTTCGGTTTTCCGAGCCTCCGTTTTCTACGACGATTCAGATTTTTCGATACCATGGTGCGGAGTTTTGCACCCTGGCTGCTTCGTTGGTTGAGTCCGCAGGCTCGCCGTTTAAGACATGTCCAATCCCGGCTCGACGAGGCGGAGTTTCCAACGGCGTCGCAGAGTGCCTTGCTTGAATGGGCTCTGGATGATTGGCGCGCTGCGGACGGTGCATCGCTCGATGCGCTCCGCCAATTCAATAATTGGACTAAACCTAAGGATCAACATGAACTCTTATTCAACTGGGAGACGCTCGCACCGCTCGCGCGGCGGCTCCCGACGCCGTGGCAACAGCCACCCGCGTCGTCAGCGAGAAGAAGCGAAAGAGCAAAAAAAGACATTCTGGCAGCGGATTGCCGCATTCTTTGGGAATGGCACAACCAAAGCGGAAGCAACCGCGCGCAATGGCGCGCAACCTTCGCGACCAGCACGCAAACCTGAACGGATTGAAGTTACTTCCCCGCGTCTGTACGTTGGTAACTTGTCTTTTGATGCAACCGAGAGCGATCTTTTTGAATTGTTCAACGGAGTCGGACACGTTCAAAATGCGGAGGTCGTAAGCTATCGCCATAACCAACGCTCGAAAGGGTTTGCCTTTGTGCAGATGCAAACCATCGAGGAAGCGAAGCGCGCCGTGGAAGAATTGCACGATAAGGAATTCCTCGGCCGCAGGCTGGTAGTGAGCGGCGCCAAATCCGGCGAGCATCACGCGCGCTGATAACCGCGATTATCTCATCGGGAGAGTACGCGCTTTGGACGCGGCTCTCCCGATTCTTTTTTGAGGTGCATGGTGGCATTTGTCACATGGGTCCCATTGGGCCTGACAAACTTGGACAGTGCGAGGTTCCTACCTTTTGATCTCCAGGTACGTCCGCGACTGGACGTGATTAGTCCCAGGCTGCAATTCTTCGACGCGCATTTGTTTTAAGAACCAGCGGCCTTCAATCTTCTGCGCGGAAACTACTTCGAAACGCTTGGCTAATTGAGCGTTCCAATCGTAGCCCTCCATGCGCATCAGCGCGCCGCTCGCCTTGTCTATCCACAGTAGCACGTTGGAATACTGCGATTCGCGCGAGGGGGCGCGTAGTTGCAGCTTCCAGCAATTGCGAGTGCGAACATTTTCCTCGCCCAGGACGCGCGCGGTCGGCCAGTAGAGAAATTTGAACGCCAAGTCCTCGTAGGTCACACCGGTGGCGCGAATTTTTTGCTCGAGCTTCGAGGCTGCGAACTGCTCGGTACCGTCACCGGTCACAAGATCAAGGCGCGAGCTGTTTTCGCCGAGACGCAATTGCAAAACTTCATCGGGATTTGCGAATGCATAGCGAATCAGCGGTCCGTTTTGGACCAGGTGAAATGGAACGACAGTATTATCCTGGCGAAGTTGTCCCTGAAGATCGATTTGCTGTCGCGACTCCATCATACGCGCCGAAGCGAGAATGTCCTTTGCGGAAGGCGGCGGATCGGCAAAAAGCGGCAACATTGCGAACGCCAGACAAATGACGAATGTCGAATGCCAAATGACGAAGGAATGACGAAGTCCGAATAGCAGATTCGTCATTTGAACATTCGAGCTTCCTTCGTCATTCGTCATTCGTGCTTCGCCATTAGGCCGCATTTGTTTATTAAGAGCTAGCGATTAAAGCTTAGGGCTGTTTCATTTTCATCGCATGGATCAGTCCATCTTTCATTTTATTAATCAACAATGGACGAGTCCGGCGCTTGACTTGTTCATGGCAGCCCTGAGCGATAGCGAGATTTGGGAGCCGTTGTTCATCGCGATTGGAGTCAGCGCTCTCTTTCTTGGCGGATTTAGAGCGCGTGCATTCGTCATATGTCTGGTCTTGTCCCTGCTGATCACGAACGAGCTCGTCGATATGCTAAAATCTGCAATAGATCGTCGTCGGCCGAAACAAGTGGAGAACGTGCGAATGGTCGAATTGCAAAAGGCGCGTCCGAAGTTACTAACTCTGTTTAAAAAACCGACCATTCGGTTTTCCGATTCCTCCGACCGCAACCGATCGGGACCCTCGTTCCCCTCGGGACACGTCATGAACAACAGTATGATTGCCGTATTTTGCATGCTGTTTTATCGACGCCGCGGCTGGCTTTACTGGTTCGTCGCTTTGGCTGTTGGGTATTCCCGAATCTATCTGGGTGCGCATTGGCCCAGCGACGTGATCGCGACGTTTTTTCTGGCAGGCGGCGAAACATTGCTCTTGCTCGGCTTGTTTGAATTGATTTGGAGGAGCGCAGGCCGAAAATGGGCGCCGCAGGTCTTTGCGCGCCATCCAAGTCTGATTGCTAATCTCAATGACAGGGTGCGATCGGCGGACGCAACGCAACACTCGGTATGAGCACAACGCGCGCGGTCTGGCTCTTCGTTGTCGCTCTGACGGTGATTCGATTGTCGATGCTGGCAACGACTGACCTCGAATTTGACGAGGCGCATTACTGGATGTGGTCGGAACGGCTGGCTCCAGCATATTTCAGCAAGGGGCCGGGCATCGCGTTTGCTATTCGCGCAAGTACTGCGGTTTTTGGAGCAAACGAATTCGGAGTGCGCTTTTTCAGTCCTTTGCTCGCGGCCGGAACGAGCCTGCTCTTGTTTTATTTCGCGCGCCGATTGTTCAATGCCAAGGCCGGTCTGTGGGCCGTCATCGGGTTAAACGTTACCCCCATCTTCAACATCGGGGCGTTCCTGATGACGATTGACGCGTTGTCGATTTTTTTCTGGTTGGCGGCAATGTTCACATTCTGGCTTGCTTTGGAAAAAAGTCCGCAATTCTCCTGGTATTGGCCGTTGACCGGACCACTGATCGGCCTCGGGTTTCTCTCCAAATACACTAACGCGCTGGAGCTCGTTTCGATTGTATTAGTGCTGGCCCTGGCGCCCCGGCTCAGGCACGAATTTAAGCGTCCTGGATTTTATCTATTGCTCGGCATGTTTGCACTCTGCACGGTGCCGCCGATCGTGTGGAACGCGCAACACGCGTGGATCACACTTGCGCATCTGCGATCGCGCGGAGGCATCGAGCACGGCTTTGGTTTGCACCCTGTCGAAGTTCTTTCATTTATAGGCGAACATTTTCTGGCTTATTCGCCGTTCCTTTTCCTGGCGTTGGCATGGGGCGTACTTGGAAGCTGGCGCCGGGTGAGTCAACAATTCAAGGTCCTGTTCCTGATGTGGTTTGGGTTGCCCGTGTTTCTTTTTTATTTGCTTCTTTCTTTGAACAAGGCTGCGGCACCAAATTGGGATGGGCTCGCCTTCCTCGGTTTTGGCCTGCTGGCAGTTTATTATTGGCGGGAGCGTCTCGAGACCAACGTCCTTCTACGGTTCGGAGCGGCTATCGCGATATTGGTTGGGCTGACCATGAGCATGGTGGCGCTCGATACAGACTTGCTGCGCGTGGTTCGATACAAGTTACAGCGAAGCGATCCCAGCGACCGGATGCGCGGTTGGAAAAGCGCCACCGGCGCGCTGGAAACAATGCGCAACAATCTCGAAACGAAATTGGGCGAGAAACTTTTCCTTATTGCCGATGCCCGCGATCGTGCCTCGGAGATATCGTTTTACCTCCGCGATAAACGCGCCGAGGGCCCGGGGCATCCGCCGGTTTACATTCCCGAGTCGCAGGACATGGTGAATCAATTCTCATTTTGGCCGCGCTACGATGAGTTTGTCGAGCTAAAGCCGGGCGCGCCTCGGCCAGAGGGTGAAGTTTATACGGAAGAAAATGGGATCAATTTGTTCGTTGGACGCGATGCGATCTTCATTCGAGACGGCGAAAAGCAGCGCGTGCCGCACAATATCAAAGCCGGCTTTCAATCAACGGAGCTCGTTGGCACGATTCAAGTATCGCGTCATGGGAAGCCGCTGCGAACCTGGCAAGTGTTTCTCTGTCGAAGCTACCGCACACTTCCACTGTGAGAATACATTCTTACCAGTTTGCTACGTTGGTCATCCTGAGCGTAGCGAAGGACCTCACACAGGCTTTTTT
>QHPC01000059.1 GCA_003218915.1 Verrucomicrobiota bacterium | reverse complement strand
TTTGCCAAACGCGTTTGGCCAACTCCGATCGACAACGCTTTTTCTGGCGGCCGTGCCCATGCGTTCTCGCAACGCAGCGTCCATAGTCAGCGAACGGATAGCTCGCGTAAAATCATCCACATCGCGGGATCGAGTGATGAAACCGTTCGTTCTGTCTTCTACCAACTCCTTGGGGCCGCCCGAATCGGAAACAATTACCGGCACGCCGCAAGCCTGCGCTTCCAGAATGACGTTGCCGAATGTGTCGGTGGTGCTGGGGAACACAAAAATATCCGCCGAAGCGTAGGCGGTCGCTAATTCCTTTCCCCTGAGGTAGCCGATAAAAACTGCCTCTGGCAGTGATTGCGCAAACTTCTCGGAGTACGGACCATGACCGACAACAAAAAGCTGCACTGGAAGGCCGTCGTTGCGTAAGCGGCGATAGGCGTCTGCCAAAACATCGAGATCTTTCTCCCGGGATATGCGGCCGACATAGAGCAAACGGATCTGGCCGTTGGCAGCAGTAAATTTTTCCCAGAACGCCGGCTCGCGTCGCGCTGGTGTGAAAAGCTCGATATCGAGGCCGCGTGGAAGGATTTTCAGTTTAGCGGAATCGAAGCCACGCTTGATCCAGCTTTGTCGATATTCTTCAGAGTTAACGAAAACGGTGTCGAGCTGGCCATAGAACCAATGCATGTAACGCCACGCGACGCTTTCCAGGAAGCTGTCCTCGGTAAGAATCCGGATGTACTGGGGGAAATCGGTGTGATAAATGCCGCTCGTTTGCAGATTGAGCATTTTGGCTGCAAGAAGTGCGGTAAGCCCGACTGGCCCGGGCGTGCTGATGATGATCTCGGTGAATTTTTCGCGCTGGATATAGTCGAGCATCTGAAGGACCGGCGGGAAGCTCAATTTTTGCAGCTCATACTCGGGCAATTCGAATTCGCCGATAGGCGGGAAGTTTTTGATAGGGATATCAAAGGTTTGCAGACCGTTGCGGCAGGTTACGACTGTTAATTCCTTGCCCGCTGCTGCTCCCGCCGCGGTCATTTTGCGGATGGTCGTAGCTACTCCGTTGACGTCGTCCAGGGTATCGGTGAACCAGGCGCGTTTGCGGTTTTGCAACGCGACCGGAACTTCGCCGGTCAAGTCCAGGAAGATGGTCCGCAGCCACTTTCGGGAAGGCGCCTGGCTATGAAACCCGTAGATGTATGGCGTAAGAATCACCAGGATCGGCGCAATCGCGCTCAGAGCCTGCATGCTCTCCACCATGTTGCCGCTACGAATTTGCTGAACGAATTTGTGGAAAAACCGAAAGGTCAGTTGCTCGGCCACCATGTTCGCCATGAGAAATGTGCGGCGCTCCGGCTCGTTGACTCCGTTTAATTGCGCAGCCAGTTTCGCTTTTACTTCCGGCTGCGCGAAATAACCTGAAAGCTCTTTCCACAGCGAGACGTTTGCAGGCTTGACGAAATCGAAAATTTTTCCCGACAAAACGCCCTGCACGATGAATTCCATTTTTTCCTTGAGAGTGAATTCAGTCGGGGCGCGACCCTCCATGAACCGCGAAAACATCCTTTCCAACAGCGCGGCCCCGGGTCCGAGTTTTTCATTGAAACGATCCTGAATGAAACACGCAACGGTGTTATAAAAACCGTGCGACAGAACCAGTGGCGTGCCACCGTGACCATGCGCGCTGCATTCGCCGTTACGAACACGTTCGAGAAATTTTTCCGCGGATTTCGCCGGCGGAGTTTCGGTAAAAACCGACGCCGCAAATTGCCCGCCGTGATCATCGGAGCCACCGACCAAAATCTTCCTCCACGGCTCCGCGTGTGTGGGCGCCAGGTTGTGGCGATTTGCCAACGCCTCGATTTTTTCCGGAGTCAGTTGTTTGAACAGTATCTGAGCCAGATCGCTTAGAAGGGCATCGCGCAAACCGTTGATGCCCTCGAAATGCCTGAAGAGAAGAATGAGCAACTCAAGATGCCGTGAATCGAGTTTGCCGTTAATACTGTAAAGGGGATGGGCTACCGCGTGCGCGATCTGCGCAGCCTGCAGGTAGCGTTGTAGCTCAAAAATATTACCGCGTATTGCATCGATCTCGCCATGCTGCTTCTCTGAAATTCCCCAAACAAGAACATGCACCTTGCACGGATCGTTGGGGAAATAGGTGGTGACTTGTTCGCTGATAAAGGTGCGAGGCCGATCGCTGATTTGCAGGCAGCCTTCGATCGTATCGTGGTCGGTAATGGTGACGTAGTCCATTCCCCGCTCCAGCAATTTTTCATACAGTTGTTTCGGGTCGGAATAGCTGTCGGGGAAATCGAAACGGCGAAAGAGCCATTCTTCCGAGCGCGCGCTGTAGCGCGAATGAATATGAAGATCGCACCTGCTCACATCTACATTCCCCGCCTTAATCTTTGTTGGGCGATCCAGTCCTGGTAGGTCGTGGCTGTCCGCGACCCAATTGCCTTCTCGATCATAGCGGTGACCTGCCGCCAAACCGTCGGATGCGAATAATCGGGTGGATGAATGCTAATGCGCAAGAGTGGCCTTCCTTCTAGATATCGAAAAAGCGTGGCATTGCAGATTCGGCTAATTTCGCGGCGCCAGTTCCTTCGCACGCTGTAAACAATCGATCGTGCGGCGAACTCATCGCCTGCCCGGAGATCGCACACTTTGTGTAACCGGGTGGTGTATTCCATCCCCGCATCCCGCGCGGCGCGCTCAGCCTCCTTGCTGAGCAGCCATGCCGGAGCCACAAAACCTCGCGATTTAAGACCGGACGCACAAAATTCGTCTCGCGCCCTCGTAATGCGAGATAAGGCTTCGTCGTAGCCTAAGTCGTAGAACTCGCCTTCCTGTTCCGTGTAAAATCTTGTGAGGAACTTGTCGTGCAAACTTTCTTTCGCGCGCCGGGGGCGTTCGTGAAAATACCCGTGAATAACGATTTCGTGACCATCCGCTTCCAAGGCTCGTAGCCAGGAAACAAATTCCTGGTTTCTCGTAGACAGCCCTTGATGATGATAATCCGGGACGACGAGAAGAGAACAAACGCTCACCCCATGCCGAGCCAGTTCTGAAACGATTGTGTTCGCAACCTGCTGATTGGAAGGAGCGACGTCGTGCAGAGAAACGACCATAAAATCTCTTGTGGCAGCGCCAGTTGCGACTAGGGGAAGGAACTCCGTTGCCGCAATCGTACTCATTCGGGAATTTTCGGCCTCGACACAGCTTTGAACAAGGCAAAAGGTGTCAAGAATGACGAAATCGAAATGACGAATGACGAATTAATGACGAAACCTGAGCAGCTTCGGTCATTCGAGCATTCGAGCTTCGTCATTTGGCGCCCATCTTCACGATTTCGCGAAATGCCGACTCCGCCAACGGCATAACCGACAAACGCGACTGGCGGACCAGCGGTATGCCTGTCAGCCGGGAATGGCTTTTGATTTCGCGAAGCGTGACCGGCCGGCGCAGTGGTTTGACGGGAGCCAGATCGACGGTGGACCAGTCGCCTTCCTTTGCAGTCGAATCTCGATATGCCGTGCGAATTACTTTCGCGATTCCCACAACAGCTTTGTCCTCGCCGCTGTGATAGAAAAGGACTTCATCGTTCTTCTCCATTCTGCGCAGATTGTTGCGCGCTGCGTAATTGCGCACACCAGTCCAACTGGTTTGGCCTTCCGCAACAAAGTCTGACCACGAATACGACGACGGTTCCTGTTTCACGAGCCAAAAATTCTTCATACGGATATAAGTACTGCGTGTATCATCGTCGTCATTCCGAGCGAAGTCGAGATTTGGAGCTTGAAAAACACGAATGCTGCGCGCATCTGACATCATGCGCCGGCTGCCATTCATCACCTTTGAAGGATCGGAAGGTAGTGGAAAATCGACGCAGCTGCAGCGATTGGCCGCACGACTGGAGCGTTTGGGTGTGCCGTATCTGGTCACCCGAGAACCCGGTGGCACGCCGATCGGCGAAACCATTCGTGAGCTACTGCAATTTGCTTCGCACAATTCCGGCATGACCCCGGAAACGGAGTTGCTTCTCTTTGCGGCGAGTCGCAGCCAGCTCGTGCGTGAGGTCATCAGGCCGGCACTTGAACGTGGTATGTGCGTAATCGCCGATCGTTTCTTTGATTCCACCACTGCTTACCAAGGGGCGGCACGGGCATTGGATCGTGAGACGGTCGACCGTTTGAATGCGTTTGCGGCCGGCGATTGCATTCCGGACGTTACTTTTGTTCTCGATATCGATGCAACCAGCGCGAAGTCGCGAATGCAGGAACCGCGTCGACAAGATCGGATGGAGCAGGAGCCCGCCGAGTTCTACGAGCGCGTTCGCAAGGCATATCGCGACCTTGCCACGCGTGAACCGAATCGCGTTGCTTTAATCAATGGCGCGCGCAATGAGGATGAGATCGAGAATGACATCTGGGAGATGCTTTGCTCGCGTTTTCCAAGTCTAACGACTGACCACTGATGCTTATGAGCGAAACGGCGAAACGGCGAAACGGCGAAACGGCGAGAAAATCGATCCGGCACTTTCGAGATTTGGACGTTTACCAGAATGCCCTCGCGGCTGGCTTACGTGTTTACGAGTTAACCAAGAGATTTCCAATCGAAGAACGCTACGCGTTGATTGATCAAGCCCGCCGATCATCGCGTTCGGTTTGCGCAAACATCGCCGAAGCGTGGAGAAAACGCCGATATAAGGCGGCGTTTATTTCAAAACTCAGCGATGCAGAAGGTGAAGCCGCCGAAACGCAAGTTCATTTGGAATTCGGGTTTCATCATGGATATCTCTCTCGCGATGAACTGCTGAAGATTGACGACGCGTACGAAAAGATAATCAGCCAGCTGGTGAAGATGATCGACGAGCCCGACAAGTGGTTGATCAAAAATTTGCGACCTCGCACATGAATTGCTCCGAGGCAAACGACCGCCAGAACAGGGAACGAGCACTTTCGCCGATTCGCCCATTCGCCGTTTCGCCGTTTCGTCATCTCTGATCGACATGCCTTTTTCCCGCACAACAGCTCTCGAATATTTGCGTCGCGCCCATGAACAGAACCGATTGGCGCATGCCTATTTGATTTCAGGGCCGCCAGGCAGTGGAAAGCAGCAGCTCGCCGCCGATCTGGCCAGTCTGGTTAATGGCACATCTTCCGGTGATGTATTCTCGGCCAAGGCCCGTGAAATTTTCGTTGCCCGGCCAGAATCGAAATCGCGGCGTATTGTTATTGAGCAAATTCGCGGCCTTGAGCACGCGCTACAAATGCGTGCAAGTAATGGGCGACGCAAAGTGGCGATCATTTCCGATGCCGATCGGCTACAGCCTCAGGCCGCAAACGCGTTTCTCAAGACATTGGAAGAACCACCGAAGGATTCTTTGCTGCTCTTGCTGAGTGCTTTGCCGGAAGCACTGCCGGAGACAATTCTTTCGCGGTGCATTGCGATTCCCCTTGCACGAGAAGGCCAGCCACAGACGAGCAACGAAGAAAAAAACCTGGTGAAATTACTGCAACAGGCGTCCCATGAACAAAGCTGGACCATTCAGTTTGCCTATCGACTGGCTCAGGAATTTCAGCGTTGTTTGCTCCGCACGGTTCGTGAAGAAGTTAAGCGGGAAACAGACGAGGCATTGAAGCAGGAACAACTACGTTACAAGGACGCAACCGATGGCGCGTGGCTGGAAGAACGAGAACAATACTACAAAGCCCGCGCCGAAAGTCTTTACCTGCAACGGCGCGCAGGATTAATCGAGATATTATTCACCTGGTGGTCCGATGTTTTACGGTCCAGAAATGGTGTCGCGCAACGCAGCTTGCCTCGTGCAGGAGAAGACACCGCCGTGCTGGCAAGCCGATTCAGCACGGCCGAAATTTTGAAGCGCATCCGATGTCTTGAGGAACTGCGCGATCACTTGAATCGGAATATTCACGAAGCACTCGCGATCGAAGTCGCTTTCCTGACAATCTTCACCGGTGAAAGTGCAGCCAGTGGTCGCTGACTCCGGCCGCATGAAGGGCGGCTGTCCATGCTGCTATCTTTTAACGCAGAACAGCAATTGTCTTCGCCCGCGACGACGGGACGAATCTCAGGCATGCGGGTTGACAAGAAGCTGTCTGCTCTTATCCAGTATGCACGTATGCGACATATCTCCCGATTGCTCTTGCTGTGTGCTGGCGGTTCGCTCCTGCTGCTGACTGGTTGTCAAACAGGGCGGGTGGCAGGCGGGCCGTATCATGTAACCGCGTATCGCCCGAACAATCCTGCTGCCGTGCGGGTGCTCGTTTCACTCTCAAAGCAGAACGTCTACGTAATGGAAGGTGATCGCTGTCTGATGGCTGTGGCCTGTTCAGTTGGGGGCAATCGCATTGTTCCCTCCACCGGCGGTGGATCGGGGCGCTACGTCGGTTATCCGATGGGATATTGGTGCGAATTCGCGCCAGCGTACGGGTTTCATCAGGGCTTTGTTCATCCTTCCCCGCGCACGCATGGCTGCATTCGACTGCATGGCGAAGCGGCGCCTAAGTTCTTCGCCCTTGTGAGGATCGGAACCCCTGTGAACATCGCCACGACGCAGCCGGAAGATGCAACTCTTGCATCGAAGGTGCAGAGGGTGGATGATTCCAAAACACCGGATCCGCCGGCGTCCGTAATGATTAGCTCGGCGGCGTTCGAAAAACCGAGTGGCCCATTGCTCGAATAAGGACGAGCGGCAGCGCCGCGTCATTTCATGAGCACAAACCTGATTTCCAGCGGCACAACAGCGCGGGAGAAAGTGAACCTTCGCACACCCGACGTGATGGCTGCCGTGCAGCAACAGGTGGAGTCGCACTACTGCAGCGATATTGTCGAGAAGGTGCGCCGTGCGGGTGGCATCATTTCAGTGGGCGACACCACGGTGCGCCTGGCAAAACAGTTTGGCTTTTGCTACGGCGTCGAGCGCGCGATCGATCTCGCGTATGCGGCGCGCAAAGTCTTCAAAGATCGCCGGCTTTTTATTGTCGGGGAAATCATCCATAACCCTGAGGTCAATCATCAAATCGCCTCTTTAGGCATAAAGAACCTGACCGGCAAAAACAAGGAGGCCGACATTTCCGATCTCGGCCCCGAAGACGTGGTTATCGTCCCCGCCTTCGGAACCGAATTATCCATCCAGCAACAGATCAAGGATCGCGGCTGCCAGATCGTCGATACCACGTGCGGAGACGTAATGAGCGTTTGGAAACGCGTGCGCAAATACGCGAGCGAGTCGGCCACTTCCATCATTCACGGCAAAGCCGAACACGAAGAAACCAAGGCAACCAGCTCGCGCGCGCTTGGCGATGGGAGCGGACATTACGTCGTCGTTCTAACGCTCGAAGACACCGATTACGTCTGTAACTATATCAGGCACGGCGGCGACAAACACGCGTTCCTCGACAAGTTCAAGGGCGCGCATTCACCCGGGTTCGATCCCGACGTGCATCTGCAAACCGTCGGCGTAGCAAATCAAACCACCATGCTACGCGGCGAGACGGAAGAAGTGCAGCGGCGCGTTCGACGGGCCATTGTCGATCGCGACGGACCTGAGCTTGCCGAGAAGAATTTCAGATTTTTCGACACCATTTGCGGTGCCACGCAGGAGCGACAGGACGCGTTGCGAGAATTGCTGGATGTGCCAATGGACTTGCTGCTGGTTGTGGGCGGTTATAATAGTTCGAATACCTCCCATCTCGCTGAGATGGGCGAAGAAAAATTGCCCACCTATTTCGTGCTCAACGCTTCGCGGCTGGTTTCCGCCACTGAGATCAAGCATTACAACTTGCACGAGAAGCGCGAGGTCGTTTCCCATTTTTGGTTGCCGAACGGACCGGCCGTGATCGGCATCACTGCCGGCGCGTCATGTCCGAATAATTTGATCGAAGAGACGTTGATCCGCCTTTTCGAATTACGCGGAATTTCGCGCCAGGAGCTCGAGCTGGCAGCGTAACGACCGCAACAGCCTCATTCTGTTTGGCTGTCATCCCGAGCGAAGCCGAGAATGGAGCGGCTGGGGAAGCCGCGACATAGACGGGAAGGCCGGAGGTTGAGCGAGCGGGAAGTGAGCGAATCAAATCTCAAATCAGCTCTTCGCTGCCGGGTCTGTTAAGAACAAAGATGTTTCCCAGTCTGCGCTTATGGCTACGGCGAGGCAACGACTTCGCTCGACATGACAAGAGTTGGACGCGCGTTCTCTATCCGTGGCGCGAAATAGGTTGTATGGCACGCGCAATCTGGAAAGGCAGCATCAGCTTCGGGCTGGTTAACATTCCGATCGCTCTCTATGCCGCCACGCGCCGTGAAGAATTCAAGTTTCGTTTGCTGCGCAAAAGCGATTTGAGTCCGGTAAATTATAAGCGTGTTGCCGAAAAGGACGGCAAGGAAGTTCCCTGGGATCAGATCGTCAAGGGTTACGAGTACGAGAAGGGAAAATACGTCGTGCTGAAGGATGAAGATTTTGAGCGCGTTGATTTGGAGGCCACCCAGACGGTCGATATTCAAGACTTCGTCGATCAGGAAGAGATCGATCCAATGTTTTTTTATAAGCCGTACTATTTGGAACCTCAAAAGGGGGGCAACAAAGCCTACGCGCTTCTGCGCGACGCGCTAAAGGACAGCGGCAAGGTTGGCATCGCCAAGGTGGTCATCAAAACGCGCCAATATCTGGCCGGCGTAAAACCAGAAGATGGAGCGCTCGTTCTGGAGCTGATGCACTTCGCCGACGAGCTCGCAGACCCTGGAAAATTGCATGTCCCGAAAAAGACCGAGGTCGGTAAACGCGAAAGAAACATGGCCAAGTCACTTATCGATAGCATGAGCTCAAAGTGGAACCCCGAGAAGTACAAGGACGACTATCGCGAAGCGCTCATGGAAGTGATCGAAGAAAAAGTGGAAGCTGGCGGGAAAGAAATCGAAGAAAAACCGCGAAAAGCTCCCAAACCGACCAAGGTGATCGATCTGGTTTCCGTTTTGCAGAAGAGCCTGGAACAAACCGGCGCGAAGAAAAAGGCGACGTCCAAATCGCGCAGGAAGAAAGCGCAGCCCGCG
>QHPC01000058.1 GCA_003218915.1 Verrucomicrobiota bacterium | reverse complement strand
CTGGACCGCGGGAGCTATTTATCAAATACGCCGTCGGCTTCATCAGTTTCAGCGTGTTCTCGTTAATCAGGTGAAAAGTAGGCTTGTCGGTCTCGCCTTCGCGCAAGAGCGGCACGTGAATGGTTACATAATCGGCGCCGCGCAACGCGTCTTCGAACTCGACGTATTTGATCGAGGTCTTTTCCTTCTGAATGCCGCGCGCGTGACGCAAGTCCATTAACTCCTGGATCGCAGCGACGTAGTTGTCGTTGTGATACGCCGGGTCGTAACAAAGGATGTTCATGTCGAACCCGGAGCACTTCTTGATCATGGCCAGGCCGATACGTCCGGTGCCGATGACCGCAATGGTTTTCCCGGTGACTTCATCGCCAAGAAACGGGAGGAACGGATGCCACGACGGCCACTTTCGTTCGCGAACCAGCCGCTCGCTCTGCCACATCTTGCGCGCAAGCATGCCCATCATGAAAAAAGCAAACTCAGCCGTCGCTTCCGTGAGCACGTCGGCGGTGTTGGTAAATGGGATTTTGTATTTGTTGGCGTCGCCGCGGTTAATGTTGTCGAACCCAACTGCGATCTGCGCCACGACCTTGAGTGTCCCCTTCCCCGCTTCAAACACCTCGGCATCGATGGGATCGCGCAGCGTGGTGATCAAACCGTCGACGCCGCTCTTCACTTTCTCGATGATTAGTTTTTTCGGCGGCGCCTCCGGCCCTTGGAAAACTTCAAGATCATAACCGCGCTCGCGCAGCCGGTTCTCGGCAGCATCGCCAATACGCGATGTAGCAAAGATTCGTTTCTTGTCGTTCATAGTTAAGGATGAACCAACAACTAGCGCAGCTCCTGGGGTTTTGAAAATCACTTGCGCCGCAATTTTCGTTCAAGCCAGTCCAAAGGAGAAAAAATCAAACACGGCATTCCGGCGTTCTTGCCAAAGAAGAGATCGGGGATTGCCATCAACTCGCAACCGGGAGCGGCTTCCCAGGCTGCGATCAACAACGACATACCGAGGAAAGTCACCGCCGCCAGCTCACCTTCACCGCGGCCGAGAATCGCTACGGCCGGCCAACTGAGAACGCACAACACGATGAGCAATCCCACCGCCACGAAAGCTCCAAGGCGCGGTCCAAAACCAATGATTCGACGCGATATGAAAACATGAATCAGACTGTAGACACCGATCAATCCAATGATGAGCAGCACGACGCTCAGCGAAGTTCGCAGCGGGATTCGGAAGTAAACCGGCGTTACATATGCCATCAACAAAATGCCAAAAAGGCCACGCAACGCACGCCCGACTGGAGGTGCCTTCGAATCGGAAGACTCGTTAGTCACACGCGATCTTACGAATCGACTACAAATTCTTCTTCGCCCACGCCCCAACGCGATCGAGCGCTTTCTCGATGTTCTCGATCGAGTTAGCCACGCTGAAACGCAAGTAGCCTTCACCGAAGGTACCGAAAGCGGTGCCGGAGAGCGCGGCGACGCCGGCATCGTCGAGCAACGCGTCGGCCAACTTTTTCGATGGCCAGCCAGTTTTGGTGACGTTTGGGAAAACGTAGAACGCACCGTGAGGCGAACGACAAGAGAAACCTTTGATCTTGTTAAGGCCGGCAACCATCACGTCCCGCCGTTTCTTGAACTCGGCGCGCATCGCGTCGACCGACTTCTGGTTTCCCCGCAGCGCCTCGATGCCGGCAACCTGCGTGAAGCTCGCGGTGCACGAGTTCGAGTTCGTCATCAAACGCGCAACGTGCGACGCGAGATCGGGGCGCATCACGCCATAACCCATCCGCCAACCCGTCATGGCGTAGGTCTTGGAGAAGCCATCGAGCAAAATGCAGCGCTCTTTCATCCCGTCGATCGACATGATGGAGTGATGTTCGCCTTCGAAGATGAGCCGGCTATAAATCTCGTCACTCAACACCATGATGTTGCGATGGCCGATGGCTCGCGCGATGCCGTCGATGTCTTTCTTTTCCAGCACACCGCCGGTGGGATTCTGCGGTGAATTCAAAATGATCAATTTTGTTCGATCGTTGATCAGCCCCGCGAGTTCGTTGACATCGAGGCGAAAATCTAGGTCCTCGCGCAATTGAATCGGCACGGCTTTCGCGCCCACGTAGTTGATCATTGATTCGTAGATGGGAAATCCCGGATTCGGATAAATGACCTCATCACCTTCTTCAACGAGGGCAAGGATGCTGAAAAAGATGATCGGCTTGCCGCCGGGGACGATCACCACTTCTTCCGGCGTAACGGTTACCCGCCGCGTCTCGCTCACATGCTGCGCGATGACCTCGCGCAGCTGAGGCAAACCAGCGGAAGGGCCGTAATGAGTGAAGCTCTTGTGCAGGGCATCGCATGCTGCGTCGATGATATTGGCAGGTGTGTCGAAATCGGGTTCTCCGATCTCGAGATGGATGATGTCGCGCCCTTGTGCCTCCAGTGCTCGCGCCTTCACCAACACTTCGAATGCGGTCTCGGTGCCGAGACGCGCCATCCGCTTGGCAAGGCGAAGTTCGCTTTGTGCATGTTTATGCATCGCGGAGAGACTATGCGCGGAGGCAGTCTTCTCTCAACCATCAACTCTCAACTTTCTGCGGTAAACCGCGCAGTTTAACGCATACAGCCGGACTCATTCACGCCCGCGAACGATTTTCGTGAGCAGTTATCGCTGCGTTCTCCTTTTTGCCCTGGGACTCTTGTTTGCGAGCCTGGCGCCGCAAGTTGAAGCCAGAAAACATTCGACAAAAAAGATCGGCCACAAAGAACAACAATCTTCGGCTCAGACAGAAGCAGCCGCGTGTCTGCAAATTTTTCTCGACCGATCAAACTTCAGTCCGGGCAAAATTGACGGACGTTTTAACGAATTCACCTGGAAAGCTCTTGCGCTTTATCGGCAGTCTCGCGGCGAACAACCGCAGATGCCCCCGCCCGCTACAAAGGGAAATGTGGCTCCTGACGTCAACGGACTCGATCTCGCCAGCGTCGAACCAGTATTCATTACTTATGCGGTAACACCTGCCGATCTGCAGAATGTAGGAAAATTGCCGGGATCTCCAAGAGAACAAGCGAAGTTGAAAGCGCTTTTGTATCAAAACCCGACCGACGCAATCGCGGAAAAATTTCATTGCGACATTCATTTCCTGGAACATCTCAATCCCGGCAAAACGAAGGCGATCAAGCCCGGCGAACAGTTGCGCGTCCCCAATGTGGAGCCATTCGAACTAGGGACGGTCAAAGAAATCAAGCCCGGTAGCGAGATTAACGCGCCAGCGGCCAACGAGCTTCCAGATGAACCGGACAAGACACCGGTGGATCAGCAGTCACGTTCTCCGAGTCCCGCGGCGACGCCGGCATCATCGCCCGCAATGTCGTCTGTGAAGATTGACACGAAAACGAACATGCTTGGAGTCTTCGAAGGCGACAGACTAGTTGCGGCTTACGCGGTCACCATAGGATCTGCACAGACAGCTTCACCCATAGGAGATTGGAAAGTGAAGGGAATTTCCAAATGGCCCAGGTTTCGTTACGACGAGAAAATGCTGAAGCATGGCCAGCGGAGCGGCCATTTTTACATGTTACCGCCCGGTCCTCGGAGTCCGGTGGGTGTTCTCTGGATTGCGCTCAACAAAAAAGGAATCGGCATGCACGGCACCGCCGCTCCTGATTCCATAGGACATTCCGCAAGCCACGGTTGCATCCGACTGGCGAACTGGGACGTGGTTCGTTTGGCCGAGCGAGTCAAGTTTGGAACGCCTGTCTCGATCCACTAGTCCGTTCCACCTCTCTGCTTCGGATGGTGAATGGCTTAAAAACGCCGAATACTTTCGCAAGCGAGCAGTCGCGTCTACAGTTTGATACTTTGAAGCGTAGATGGCCTTTCGTCATTTTTGGTCTCGTTCTCGTTGTGCTCATCGGCGGGCTCGCGGTTCACATTGATTGGACGTGGAAACGAAAACTTTCGCCGCACGGCGGGCGTTATTTTTTCCATCGCGTCGAGCTGGCGGTACCGTCGTTCCGCCAGGCAGATGAAAAATGGAGTGACGATCCACTGGGCGGGATCGAAGCCAATGGCACCCTTGGCGGCCAAGGCTGCGCCGTGGCTTCCGCGGCGATGGTCTTCAAGTTTTATGGCGTCGAGACCGCACGTATACGAAGACCTGGCTTCGTATCAACTGATTGACTCGAACCTTTCCCGCGGAAATCCCGTCATCGTGCGAGTCCGATTGCCAAACGGGATCACGCATTTTGTCGTCATCGCTGGTAAGGACGGATTCGATTATCTGGTGCAAGATCCCGGCGGCGGCTCGGCGAAAGGTCTCTATCCGCTCCGCGAGCTCGGCAGCGACATCGAGGCGCTACGATTTTACGAACCAATTGCGAGCGTGAACTCGCAGGTCGCTACGCAATCTTCAGTCCACGAAGCACACTAGAGCTTTCTAAATTGTTGTCGTTCGCCGGCTCGCCCTTTCGCCGATTCGTCAACTTTTGGGCGGCCACTCGACGCCAGCTAATTCCTTTGGCAATTGCGTCGGGTCGACCGGATAGATGAGTGACATATCAGGTTTGGTCTTTGAGCCCGATAGAAATTCAGTTTCCTCCGGCGCGCCCACGATGAGCCAGAGCACCTCGGAGTCCGTGTCGTTGAATACCTGACGCAACTGGTCTGGGCCAACGAGCACTCCGCCATACTTCGGCACGGTCAACGTTTCGTCCCCAACGCGCATGCGGCCCACGCCTTCCAGAACGAAATAGAATTCCTCCTGGCGAACGTGCTTGTGCAGCGTGCTTGCGCTTTTGGGCGGTAACCGCCAGAGCCGCGCGCTAAGATTCTCACTGCCTGTGCGCTCAAGAAAATCCGCGTTTGGGATTTTCATCAAGTTAGAAGGACGCCAATGGAGATCGTCCGGCGAAATCAAAAAGTAACCTTCGATCGCTTTCATCGTGGTTTTTAGAACATGACAACACTCAACGTGAAGAACTGAGAAAGTCTCGGACCAACGCAGCGATTTCATCTGCTGTTGTGTCCAAGGCAAAATGACCGGCGTCGAGAACGTGAACCTCGGCGTTCGGCACATCCTTGCGGTAGCGTTCTGGCTCGCCCGGATCGAACGAGAGATCGTACTTACCCCAGATCACCAGCAGGCGCGGTTGTTTCTCACGCATCCAAGCCTGCCACTTTGGATAGGCATCTACATTGGTGCGATAGTCGTAGAACAGATCGCTTTGAATCTGCGCCTGCGCCGGCTGATTGAGGAACGCGAACTCGTCCGTCCACAAATCAGGATCGTAGTGATCGACGTTCGGATCGTTCCCGACATGGCGCGTCCGCGTCGTCTGTAGCGACAGGAGATTTGTGCGAAGCGCGCTTTCGTTCGCCGCGCGATCTTTCCAAAACTCGCGCCGCGTCTTCCAATTCACGCCCAGCCCTTCGTTGTGTGCGACAGCGTCTTGAACGATGAGAGCTTCTACGCGCTCCAGATGCGCAAGTGCCATGCGAAAGCCAACAGGACCCCCGTAATCCCGCATGTAAAGCGCGTAGTGCGAGAGTCCAAGTGCCTCGGTAAAGTGATTCATGATCTCAGCCAGGTGATCGAACGTGTATGCGAACTTCTTCGGGTCCGGCCAGTCGCATAAAAGACGGAAAGCCCGTCTATCTGTATGGTGCGATAAATAGTTGGATGTTCCATTGAGCGTTCCGTTCTTTGTGGTTGGGCTGGCAATTGAAATGATGGGAGGAGCGCGGAAAGGACCAACGCCATGCGCGAGAATGTTGGCAATAAATGCGTCATAGCTTATCTCACCACCTCAAAGATCACTTCCAGCTCGACCGGGGTGCCTAGCGGGAGACTTGTGACGCCATACACGAGGCGGCATGGGTTCTTCTCTTCGCCGAAAATTTGTTGCAGTAACTCCGAGGCGGCGTCAGCGATTTTCGGCTGATCGCGAACATCTCCCAAAGTGGCCACCGACACGCCAAGACGGACGATCCGCGTTACTTTGTCGAGCGATCCCAAATGATGCCGCGCGACAGCGAGAACGTTAAGCGCCGCGAGATGAGCCGCTTTGCGCCCCGTTTCCACATCGAGCTCGGCGCCAATGCGCCCAATGAATTTCGCCTTACGTCCTTCAGTGGGAAGCATCCCAGTCAGAAAAAGCAGATTGCCCGTCTGCACAGCCTCCACATAGGTGCCGAACGGCTCAGGCGGCGACGGGAGTTTGATGCCAAGTTCTTTCAACCGCTGCTCGGCGCCGCCCGGCCGGGAGCTTTCGCGCGTTACCATTTGCCAACGTGCGCACCGCCGTCGACGTGCAGCACCTCCCCTGTCACTTGACGGGCTTCCGTCAGATAAACGATCGCATCCACGATGTCTTTCACATCGGCAATCTGTCCCATCGGTTGCAGTTTCTTTAAAAAATCCTTTGGCTCGTTCTTGTGCATGGGCGTATCAACTTCGCCAGGCGCGACGGCGTTCACGCGGATACCCTGTTTCGCGTATTCCATCGCCAGGCTTCGTGTGACGGCCTCAAGGCCGCCCTTCGTGATCATCGCAACGGCGACGTTTATTCCCGCGATCGGGTGATCCACCATCGTCGACGTGATATTGACGATGCTTCCGCCGGTCTTCTGAGCCAACATCTGCTTGATCGCAAGCTGTGTGATGAAGAGAAAACCTTCGATATTGACGGAAATGAGAGACCGCAGATCCTCAACCGTGTAATCCGTGAAGTGTTTCGAGAAAAATATGCCGGCGTTGTTAACGAGCGCATCGATCCGGTCGAATCGGGATACAGCAGTATCGGCGATCTTTGTCGCCGTGTTTGGATCACTGATGTCTCCATCGACCAAGGCGAGATTCGCAGACGCCGAAAATGGATTTGTTTTAGTGATGTTTCGCGAATTTGCTACCACGGTGTAACCGCGATCCAGAAACGCCTTCACAAGACCTGCTCCAATGCCTTGCGAGCCACCGGTCACGATAACTGTTTTGTGCGTCGTTGAGATTCTACGCTCCTTTCATTAGCTCCTACTTTCGGTTTCGGATGCCTTCTAAGTCAGCCGCCAGCACGATTCTCAAGCGTACCTTACTTCGCCTCAAGGCGATTCGAAGGCCGTAAGAACCCTAACTTTCCCGCGAAACGTAGGGCGCCATCGTGTGCGTAAGGCCAGGGAAAAAAGCGCCCCAGACGACTGCTCGTCTGGGGCGCAAGAATGCCTTACCCAATAAAATCACTCTCAATTAGTCTCAGTCGCGGGGGCAGAAGTCGACCGACTCCTCAGTGAATCTCAGCGGCCCAAACCGTTCCAGTGTACTTACCCACTCGATACGTTACCTTGACTCGACCGTTCTCGTGCAATTTCTCCCAACGCGCTTGATCAGCTTGGACCTGAATTGTGCGGCCGTTGTCGCGCATCCGGACTTTTACAATCCATTGTTCGTGATTGGTCGCCCGCTCATCTTTGATTTCCTCGCCCTCTTTTACCGCTGCCACGTTTGGTCGCCGATCGCCCAATCCTGCGAGCGCGTCTTTATTGCGGCCCGACAGAACAACATCGAAATTTTTTGCTGCGGCGAGTTCAGCCGCCAGGCGACCCGTATAACCAAATAATCGGCGGCACACGCGCGCTGCGACCATCGGAACAAATACTAATGAGGGGAGAGTCGGATATCATACACGTGACGAACTTGTGTCCTGACTAGCGAGCGAACACCAGGACGGAGTTGGACGGGATAAAAACGCGGCTTGTCGCCGGCTGGCCATCGCGCGGCATCCCGTAAGATTCGATGCCTCCGCCGTTGCCGTTCGCGGGATAATCATCGTACGAGTCGCTGTTGAAAATTTCGCGCCACCTACCAATACCCGGCCACGGCAGCTCGTAATTTGCAAAAGCATTATCGTTCAAACTGGCTACGACCACCACATCCCGCCCTTCTCCTGGTAGCCAGCGCTGGAAGGCGAGGATGCGGTTATCATTATGCACGTGCAGCACGCTGAGCGTCTCGCTTCGCAATGCGGGCTCCGCACGACGCAGCCGAATCAGCTCTTCCATAAACCGGTGAAAGCGCCCCATATTCGCATCTTTCCCGAAGTCAAGTCCCTCCCACCAAAGTAGCAAGTCCGGGTGATTCCCAGCATCATCCGCCCACTGTTTGTCCTCCAGGAATGACTGGCCCATGAAGATCATGGGAATACCGGGCGCCAGCATGAGAACGGCGGCCACAACACGTGAACGACTGCGCGCGTACCACGAACGTGAGTTGCTGCCATCCGACAGCCGCGGAATGCGCTGGCCACGGTCGCGATACACCTCGTCGTGACTCTCTACGTACTGCACCGCGCGCCAAGCGTTGAGAAAATTCGGCGCCCAAAGGTTGCGTGCCACCTCTTGCAAAT
>QHPC01000057.1 GCA_003218915.1 Verrucomicrobiota bacterium | reverse complement strand
TGCAATACAAAGTCGCACATTCGCTGCGACGCCTTCAGGTTCATCAGCGTAACCGGCCAAGAAGTCTGCATTTACTGGCAACGACGTTGCTTCCACAATTTCCCGGATGTGCGCGAGCATTTCATCGCGCGGCACACCGCCATCGCGTTTTCCCCGCGAAAAGGCGAAGCCTGCCGAAGTGGTGGCGAGTGCTTCGAAACCGAGATTCTCCAAGTAGATCGTTGTTCCGATGTCCCACGGGTTTGGAAGCACGAAGCATCCTGACTCGTGCATCTTTCTGAACTTTGCCGTGACAGAAGTTTGTTTCGCTGAAGTCATCTCGAGAACTTATGCCGTGTTGGCTCACACGCGAGAATGGAATGGCAAGCGATGCGCTTGCCCTACAATTTGTAAGTTTCTTTAGCCTCAGAAAAGCGTTGTATGGCGCGCGCACCGCCTGCCAAACTTCCACGATGGGCCACCCGCCATGGATTCCCGTTCGGCTGCGTTGGGAGCAATCAGTAATCTATTTCGTCACAATCTGCGTTAAAGACCGAAAACAGGTGTTGGCCGGCGAGGCAGCTTTCAATGCATTAAAAAATGCGGCTGCAAGGCTTCGAGAATGGCGCGTTCTAGCGGCGATCCTGATGCCCATCATCTTCACGTTGTCGTTGCGCCAAGTGAGCGCGACGGCCGACTCGGCAATTTCTGCGCTGCGTTGAAACGATGGATGCGAAAAGAATTGAATGCGTCATGGGAATGGCAGCCTGGTTGTTTTGATCGTTTGTTACGCTCCGATGAGTCGCTTCACGAGAAATGGCTTTACATCCAGGAGAATCCGGTTCGCGCAGGCTTCGTCCAGGAGTGGAAAGATTGGCCGTACCGGTTCGAGTTCAACGACGAACAATAATTGTAGGGCAGGCGCTTCGCCTGCCAAGCCGCGCGCTTCCAATTCATCCGCCTGAGGCGGACCCCCTGGCAAGCGATGCGCTTGCCCAACAATTTGTTCATCTCCCCGGCGAATTACTTCGAGGTTGCACGAGCGTCTTTCCAAATTCGCCGTAACGGGCCTTCGGCTCCGTAAATTGGATCGTTCTCCGGCATTGGCACAGCTGCGATGTTGTGATCGGCATTCGGTCGTTCGCCCGGTAATCCCCGAAGCAAATCCCAACTGCGTCCCCCGGGATAAGCTCCGACAACGCCAAAATCGTCGCTGTCGCCGACATTCTGATGCGCTATTCCAGCCGGAATTACGATCACGTCGCCAGCGTTCACCTCAACATTCCTGCCGTGCCCGCCGCCGAGTCGCAGAGTCGCTGTGCCGGAATAGACGCCAAGCACTTCATGCGACGTGCTGTGGTAATGAGGAAAGGAATAGACACCGTTTCGCCACGAGTTGGTCCAGTCGTTCTCGGCAAAACGTTCTTCAAAAATGGACGCCGGATCTTTGGCATCCGTTGTAATTGCCTGGCGATAGAACAGCAAGGGAAGGGGACTATTTGGGAAAATGTTGTCATCTTTGAAATTGAATTGCTCCGGTCGAGCGAAGTCGTGTTGTTGGACCATATAGAATTCCTCCCCGTGAAATATAACGAAAGAAGTTGGGATCGGCCCTGCGGCCAGATTGTCCCAGAAGTCATCTCATAAATTGCTTCGTCCGGTTATTTGCGGGCCGAGGGCGATCCGGCTCCCATCCGCACGCGTTCGCGTTGGAGACAGCCTGCCCTCAGCCTGCTTCGATTTAGAGAGATGAGTGGATGGGTTTTCGTTCCTTCGGTGACTTAAAGGATCGAGCGAAGGAGGCCGCCTTCGACGCGCAGAGCCGCGCCATTGGTAGCCGATGAAAGAGGGCTCGCCACAAACGCAACCAAGGCGGCTACTTCCTCGATTGTGGCAAAGCGTTGCAGGAGCGAGCTAGGTCTTACTGTCCTAAAGAAATCCTTTTCTATTTCGTCAGGCGCGATCCCCTTCGTTCTTGCAACATCGGCTATGAATTGTTCGACGCCTTCCGACCGCGTCGGGCCGGCGAGGATTGAATTCACCGTGACGCCGGTGCCCAATGTCGTCTCCGCCAGGCCGCGGGCGAGCGCTACCTGCATGGTTTTGGTTACACCGTAATGAATCATCTCGACAGGAATGTTCACAGCGGACTCGCTGGAAATGAAAATGATGCGACCCCAATTCGCTGTCTTCATGCCCGGCAAGTAATGCCGGCATAGGCGCATCCCGCTCATAAAGTTTGTCTCGATGATGGCGTGCCAGTCGTCGTCGGTGATTTTCTCGAACGGCTTCGGCTCGTACACGCCAAGGTTGTTTACAAGAATGTCTACTGACGGCATAGCTTCGATGCATTTCGCGATGCCTTGTGTTGTTGCGAGATCGGCAGCGATGCCAGTGACGTTTGTGTCGCCGATTTCTTGTTGAACTGTTTTGACGGCGGCATCGACCCGATCCTGAGTGCGTCCAGTGATAACAACGGACGCTCCTTCGCGCGCCAGGGTGCGAGCAATCGCAAAGCCGATCCCCGCCGTCGAGCCCGTGACCAACGCTTTCTTTCCTTCTAGTTGTAGATTCATAGAGTCAATGAGCCTTAGGCCCTCTGTGCAAAACGTCTTCGCGAACTCCGTGTTAGCAAGGCGGTAATAGCATCCTCCCAGAATAAGTTAGGGCCACAACTGGCCGGACATCACTCCGCACGCTCAGGGCAACGGAACTGGAAGTGAGCACCGTGAGCAGCGCCCACCTCCATTTGTGTCGCGTTCCCGCATAACGAAGGGATGCGTAATCTCATCATCTGATTCCCAGCGATTGAAGCGTGGCCGCGTCAACAGTTCCCGTAACACTTAGATCGCGATCTTCCTGGTAACGGGCAAGAGCAGCCTCTGTTTGGTCGCCAAGACTTCCGTCGATCGCGCCGTCATAGTAACCAAGCTTCGAAAGCTCCGACTGAACCGCACTCACGGTTGCATTGGCTGAGGACTGACCTGAATCACCATAACCCGGCTGGTCATCATTGTTGTAAGGGGAGTAGTTATAGTAATCGTACGGGTTGGCAGAGTAGTCGTAGGGATACCCATTACTGTAATCGTACGGATTGTAGCCATAGTCATCAGCTGGATAATAGTCATCAGCGTAGTACGGATAGAACGACGGATCCAGGCCCCACCAGAAGCCATTGAGGAAGACAAAGACCTTACGGTTGTGGAAGTGTGAATGGTGCCGGTCCCAGTCGCGGTGCCAGTTCTCATTGTGCCTCTCGGAGGCATGGTTTTTGACGAACGACTGACGGTTTGCCGCAGTCTGTCGGTTACCAGCGGTCGACGTCCGCGGATTCGAAACCTGGTTTCGCCCCGCAACTGCGCCTACGCGATTTGGCTGGCGATTTGTTGCAGCCGAAATCCGCGGATCTGTGGCACGGCTCCGAGCTGCAATTGAGTTTACGCGGTTTGGTTGCCTAGTAGCTGCGGTGGACCTGCCGACATACGGTCTTGTGGACGGACCGACTGAGCGGGCGAATCCCTGCGGCCGCACGGCAGGCATGCGAGTACCACCGTAGTAGGATCGAGGCGCGACACTTGGTCTGCCAACACTTCTGCCGGTAAAGTATGCACCGCGGAAAGCCGGTGCTGCTCGAAAGCCGCCACCGTTGAAGGCTGGCGCGGCGCGAGAGCCGCCACCAGCAAATCCGCCGACACGGCCGCCACCGCCAAAGTGGCCGCCGCCACCGCCGCCTCCGCGAGGACCTGCCCATGTTGGTTGGGCAAGACTAAAAAAAGCGACACCCATTAAGCCCAATAATGTAGTTATTTTCATGATTAAAAGTCGTCGTCGAACCGGCCCTCTGCCATTGCGATTCGGTGGGATTTTTCGGTCTCTCTTTAGAGAGATCGAGCTTACCCGAAGGTGCGCTGCTCCAAAATGACCTGCCTTCGCCAAGGCTATGGCGCGGCAAGCGAATGCCTTCGCGGCGTTAAATCGCTGAATCGTTCGAGACGGAGCGATTTAAGTCGCCTGAGGCTGGCAACGACTTACGAATCATGAGGCGCGATTTAGCCGACGCTTTTTGCACGGGCGGGCACATGCGCTTCAATCGCCTTGATTAGCTCTTGAATGTCGATCGGCTTGGCGAGAAACGGATGTTCATCGATCCGGAGACCAGTGCTTGCCTCGGCCCTGGTGACGAGCGCTGTGAGAAAAATGATTGGCGTGTATTG
>QHPC01000056.1 GCA_003218915.1 Verrucomicrobiota bacterium | reverse complement strand
AGCGAGCCATCGGAAGTCGGGCCGGAAGACGCTCCAGAAAATCTCGGTGGAAATCTGCCCCAACCCGCTCGCGCATCTGGATGAGTGGGTCTGGCTTTACGGCCAGTTGATTGAAAGGCATGGAATCCAAGGAATGCGTTGTTTCTCACGCGAGGCGTTCGCCAAACAGTTGTCGGTCCCTGGGCTGGTCATGTTCCGCGCCACTGAAGGCAAAGAACCGCTCAGCCTGGATCTGTGGTATGTCCAGGGCGACGTGGCCCAGGCTCACCTTGTAGGCACCAGTCCTCGCGGGTATGATCTCCAGGTGTCCTACGGATTGAAGCTATTCATCCTGAAACACTTCACCGGCAAGGTTCGCTGGGCAAATCTTGGCGCAGTTCCCGGGTTGAGCACCGACGCAAACAACGGCCTGGCCGGTTTCAAGCGCGGCTGGTCCTCGGAAACCCGCACCGCCTATTTATGTGGAACAATCCTCAACCCAACCGCTTACCAAGAATTGGTGCGCGCCAGCCGAAGCGAGAATGCGGAGTTCTTTCCTGCCTACCGAGCCGGGGAGTTTTCCTGATCGGAACGGCACCCGACCAGTCATGAATAAGGCATCCAACCTTCCCCTGCGTTGCGTGATCACGGCCTCGACGGGTGGCGCAGTGCTGAACGAGTGCCTGAAACACCCGCACTTCAAATCAATGATTCACTCCGTGGTGTGCGACCGCGCTTGCGGTGCGGCGGCCAAGGCCCGCGAGCATGGCGTGCCGGTCGAAGTATTCACACAGCCGACCGGGGAAATGTTTTGCACCCGGTTGCATGACTATCTCAAGGCCCATCAGATTGATTACGTTTTTTCCTTTTACACGAGTTTCTACTCAAAAGCGATCCGTCGTGCGTTTGTGGATCGGCTGGTGAACTTTCATCCCACCTTGCTACCAGCGTTCAAGGGGAACGACGCCTGGGAGTACGTGCAAGCCTACGGCGTGCGCTTCACCGGCAGCACAGTTGAATTCATCCACGAGCGCATGGACGAAGGAAAGATCATCCTCCAGACCGTGTGTCCGTGGGATGCAAACCAGCCAGCAGAATTCACGCACCACCGGGTTTTCATACAGCAGTGCAAGTCACTGCTACAGGTCGCGCGTTGGTTGAGTGACGGGCGGGTCGCCACCGACGGCTGCCGCGTGGCAGTGCGCGACGCACGCTTCGACAGCGGAGAATTTTCGCCAGCGCTGGATTTTTCTGAAGCCCTCGATTTCACGTGCCGGACTCCGTCCGGTCGCGGGGTTGACGCGGAGTTGAAAATGCCATGACATCACCACAAAATAAGGTTTACCTCCGGGCCTTGGAGGAAGAGGATATTGAGCGCACGCAGCGCTGGCACAATGACCCCGAACTTTACCAAACCCTCGTTGATGGTTTTCGCTTCGTCAGCAGGACCGCAGAACGCGAATGGATCGCCAAGCGGACCAGTTACTCTTCCTCGGAAGTGAGCCTGGCGATTTGCCTTGCACCCGGCGACGAGCACATCGGAAACATCTACCTTCGTCCCGTCAACCTGACTTCACGCAATGCCGTGCTTGGCATTCTGATCGGGGAGAAGGATCACCGCCGGCAAGGGTATGGTCACCAGGCGCTCTGGCAGACGTTGAGACACGCCTTCGTAGACCTCGGCCTGGAGCGGGTCTATTTAGAAGTCGTGGCCGACAATGAACAGGCGATCCGGCTCTACGAGCGGGTCGGGTTCAAAACCGAAGGCCGCCTCCGAAACCATGTCTTCAAGGAGGGAAAGTTCAGGGATGTTCTCGTCATGGGAATTCTTCGAGCCGAGTTCAAGACCACGGAAGCATAAGAGATGAAGCAGACATTAGCCATCACAACCAAGGTGCCTACTTTCGCCTCTCCATTGCACGTAGGTCGTCCCAATCTCGGTGATCGGAACGCGTTGCTTGCTAGAATTACTGATATTTTGGATCGTCGCTGGTTATCCAACGACGGTCCACTGGTCAAGGAGTTTGAGCAACGCATCGCCGAATATGTTGGCGTGAAACACTGTATTGCCATGTGCAACGCTACAGTTGCGTTGGAAATAGCCATCCGCGCCTTGGATCTCAGGGGTGAGGTTATCGTGCCTTCCTACACTTTCATAGCTACCGCGCACGTGCTCCAATGGCAGGGAATCACGCCTGTGTTTGCGGACATGGATCCGCAAACCCACAACATTGATCCGGAGTGTATCGAATGGCTGATCACTCCTCACACGACCGGGATTATAGGGGTGCATGTGTGGGGTCGCGCCTGCGACACCGAAGCTATTGAGGCTGTAGGTCGAGAGCACGGCTTAAAAGTAATGTATGATGCTGCTCATGCATTCGGCTGCTCGCATCGGGGACAGATGATTGGCGGCTTCGGCGCGTGCGAAGTCTTCAGTTTTCACGCGACTAAGTTTCTCAACAGCTTCGAGGGAGGCGCGCTCGTCACCAATGATGACGTGCTGACCGACAAATCGCGTTTGATGCGCAATTTTGGCTTTGCTGGTTACGATCGCGTGATTTACCTGGGCATAAATGGCAAGATGACCGAAGTGTGTGCGGCGATGGGTCTGACCTCTTTGGAGGGGATTGACGAGCTGATCGCCACAAATCGCAAGAACTACGAAGCTTACCGCAAAGGTTTGGCAGATCTGGTTGGCCTTCGTGTAATTGACTATGACCCGGAAGAGCGAAGCAATTATCAGTATATCGTCGTAGAGATCAATCCTGACAGGGCGCCGCTCAACCGCGATGAGTTGATTGACGTCCTACACGCCGAAAATGTGCTCGCGCGAAAGTATTTCTGGCCAGGATGCCATCGAATGGAGCCCTACCGGTCACTTCAAGCGAATGCACCGCTTCTTCTCCCGCAGACTGAACGAATCGCCGACCGCGTTCTCGTCCTGCCGACTGGAATGAGCATCACCTGTGAGGACATCGAGAGAGTTTGCGCAATTATCCGGACTGCTGCTGAACATAGGGAGGAAGTAAGGAATGCCCTTCGAGGCCGCTGAGACGGTGAGCAAACCTGGAAGCAACGATAACGCGGGTCCACGCGTGAGCGTACTTGTTATGACTTATAACCACGAGCGATTCATACAAGAGGCGATCGAAAGTGCGCTAATGCAAGAGACGAACTTTTTATACGAAATCGTCGTCGGTGAAGATTTCTCTACTGATCGCACCCGGGAAATCCTTCAGGATTATAAGGCCCGGTATCCAGAAAAGATCAGGCTGCTCCTCCGTCCAAAGAATCTTGGCGGCGCGCCCAATTTTATCCTGACGCTCGGTGCGTGTCGCGGGGACTATATCGCTTTTCTTGAAGGCGATGATTACTGGACGAGCACAGACAAACTACGATTGCAGGCATCATTCCTCGATGAACACGCCGATTGCGCACTTTGTCATCACCGGGTGTCCTATCTAGACGACGCCACGGGGCAAATTGTGTCGGAGTTCCCGGTGCCACAACGAAGAATGCAACGGACGACCGGAAGCGAGCTCGTCAGCGGCAATTTTATTCAAACCTGTTCGTTGATGATCCGGAGAAAGGCTATCCCTCGGTTGAGAAAGGATTTCGCGAAATTGAAGTTAGGAGACTGGCCGATTTGCGTGCTTTCGTCGCAGAACGGTTGGATTGGTTACATTGACCAAAACATGGCTGTTTATCGTTTGCACGCGGGAAGCGCGTGGTCTGCTCAAAACGTTGACTACCGCGACACCGCCATACGGCAAATGGTGCGGTTTATGGCTCTCGGCCTGAGTCGAAAACACCGCGGTCCGTGGGGAGCATGGTTTCTGCGAAATCTACAGTCGAAGCTCTCTCTCAAATCACAATCCGGCAACATCAGGTCAACCGCATGGACAGGCGCGGCTCTGGTGTGGTATGGAATTCGGCTGAATCTTGTTCGGGCGCCGCTGTTGTTCTATTACGCCACGAGGCTACTTGCGGGCGCTGCCAAGCGGCGGCTAGTGATGCGTTGGCATAGTTTTCGACATGACGGTGTTTCGACCGCGACCCATCCCCAGTAGTCTCAAACCTCCGCCAATCCGCGTATTGCCGGTCGACGAGCACCGTCCCTTCTGGTCTGTGATGATACCGACGTACAATCCGCGGGCAGACTATTTGGAAGAAACGCTGTTAAGCGTACTCAAACAGGATCCCGGCCCCGACCAGATGCAGATTGAAGTAATCGATGACTGCTCAAAGGACAACACCGCTTCCGAAGTTACTCGCCGTGTCGGCGCAGGGCGGGTGACGTTTCATGCCGAGCCTGAAAACCGAGGTCTGTCAAATACTTGGAATCGA
>QHPC01000055.1 GCA_003218915.1 Verrucomicrobiota bacterium | reverse complement strand
AGTGACGCGCACGATTGCCGACTGGGGACTGGCGGACGGTTACTTCGCGGACGCGGAAGCTGCGGAAGTTTTTTACGATGAACTAACCTGGCTGTGTTTGAACCAGTACGGCGCGTTCAACTCGCCGGTCTGGTTCAACGTCGGCTTGTATCATCAATATGGCGTGGGCAAAGGCGCGGGGGCCGGCAATTATTTCTACGACCGCGAGACCGGCAAAGCGGAACGAGCCGTGTCGCAGTACGAGTATCCGCAGGGAAGCGCGTGTTTCATCCAGAGTGTGGAGGACACGATGGAAGACATCATGCGGCTGGCGACCAGTGAAGCGATGCTCTTCAAGTATGGCAGCGGTACCGGCACCGATCTTTCTTCGCTCAGGTCAACAAGAGAAAAATTGAGTGGCGGTGGCAAACCCAGCGGGCCGCTCTCGTTCCTCAAAGTTTACGACCAGGTTGCGAATGTGGTGAAGAGCGGCGGCAAAACCCGGCGTGCCGCGAAGATGAATACGCTCAAGGATTGGCACCCGGACATTGAAGAATTCATCGACGCCAAACAAAAGGAGGAAAAGAAGGCATGGGCGCTGATCGAGCAGGGGTACGACGGCAGTTACAACGGCGATGCGTACGGCTCGGTCATGTATCAGAACGAAAATGTGAGCGTGCGGGTGAGCGACGAATTCATGGAAGGAGCGCTGGAAGGCCGTGAGTGGTGGACGCGGCGCGTAACGGACGGCAAACCTTGCGAACGCAAGGAGGCGCGTACGCTCCTCCGAAAAATGGCCGAAGGAACACACATCTGTGGCGATCCGGGAATGCAGTTCGATTCCACGATCCACAAATGGCACACCTGCAAAGGCACGGACCGTCAAAATTCCACGAACCCGTGCTCGGAATATCTGTTCCTCGATAACACGGCGTGCAATCTGGCTTCGCTGAATCTGATGAAATTTAAGACGCCGGAGGGCGACTTTGATCTCGAGCGATTTAAATCGGCGGTGCGCATTTTCATCACGGCGCAGGAGATCATTGTCGACAATGCTAGTTATCCGATCAAAGAAATCGCGGAGAACTCGCATATTTTCCGCACACTTGGACTCGGTTACGCCAACCTGGGGTCGCTCATCATGAGTTACGGTTTCGGTTACGATAGTGTTGAGGGCAGGGCCCTCTGCGGCGCGATCACTGCGATCATGACCGGCGAAGCTTACGAACAAAGCGCACGATTGGCGCGGGCGATCGGGTCGTTTCCCGGTTATCGCGACGCTCGCGCCAGCGGCGTGCTGAAACCGGTCGCCAGAGACAACGTCGCATCGATGCTGGAAGTGATTGAATTGCATCGGGACGCGGTGCGCGAAATCTCAGATGCGAAGGAATTCGCACATTTGAAAGAAGAGGCTGCGAAAGTTTGGGACAGCGCGGCGGAACTAGGAAAGCGCTACGGTTATCGGAACGCGCAAGTCACCGTGCTCGCGCCGACAGGCACGATCAGTTTCCTGATGGATTGCGACACCACGGGAATTGAACCGGACATCGCGCTGGTGAAATACAAACTGCTTGCGGGCGGCGGAATGCTGAAAATTGTTAACCAGACGATCAAACCCGCGCTGGAGAAACTTGGTTATAATGCCGAAGAGATCGAACGCATTGTCGCGCACATTGACGCTTTCGATACCATCGAGGACGTCACCGATACCGATGGATCGACAATCTCATCCGGATTGAAGCCGGAGCACTTGCCCGTTTTCGATTGCGCGTTCAAGCCGTTCAAAGGTGAGCGCAGTCTCAATTATATGGCGCACCTGCGAATGATGGCCGCAGCGCAGCCATTCCTCAGTGGCGCAATTTCTAAGACGGTCAATATGCCGGAAGCCGCCACAGTGGATGATATCATGAACACCTACGTCGAAGGATGGCGGCTCGGCTTGAAATCGGTGGCGATTTACCGAGAGGGCTCGAAGCGGTCCGCGCCGCTGAACACCCGAAAAACGAAAGACATGGGTACTGTAGCCGGCATCGGTGATGCCGGTTCTCTCGATGCGACCGAGACGGACACG
>QHPC01000053.1 GCA_003218915.1 Verrucomicrobiota bacterium | reverse complement strand
AAAGCTTGGAAAGACCGACGGCTCCATCTACGGTGTCCGCGCCGGCTGTAGAACGATCCGTTCTTGAGAAGATAGCCGACGCTACTCGTCGGGTGCGAAAGGCGATTGCCGACCGGAAATTGAATAAATCTGTGCAGCTCGAGTGGATCTCGCGGTTGTTCTTCTGGTTGCGGCCGTTTTACGGCAAGCAATCTCAGCTAGGGCAAACGCTGGATCAGTGGCGCAAGGAGATCAGTAAGAGCCAACTTCCAACAGAAGACTTCGTTTCGCGTGTCGAACAGGTCGAGCACTACCTGTATGCATTCAATGAGCCAGCGATGTCCGGCTCATTCGTAGTTGCGTCACAGCGTTCGCTTGTTCCTGCCAGGAAGAACGTCTTTGTCGTACATGGCCGCGATGAGATCAACCAGTTGCGGCTTTCCAAGCTGCTTCGGGAAGATTTTAAGCTGTCGCCCGTGGTTCTTTTGGACAAGCCCGGCAGATCTGCTCCGACAATCGAAAAATTTGAGCAACATGCTCAAACTTGCGCTTACGCGATCGCACTTTTTACGGCTGACGATAAGGTCGCGACGAAAACTGGCGATGAGTACTGGCAAGCGCGACCTAATGTAATCTTCGAGACCGGCTGGTTTGTTGGGAGACTAGGCAAGGAACGCGTTTTGATTCTTCTGCAGGAGGGCGTCAAGATTTATTCGGACTTTGATGGGGTAAATCGTATTCACTTCCGAAGCGATATTGAGGATAAGTTCCGAGCTATCCGAACAGAGTTGGAAGCAGCACAGTTGATCCAAGCCGATTGATTCATTCAAATCGGTTGGGTCAGGAGGAGTGATTTTGTGAAACATCCGTATGCGCGTGCCGCGTACGCACGGATCGGGAACAGCCAGTGCAGCTGATATCGTGAATTGACAGCGAGGCGGCAATTTTGATCCCGGCTCACTGACTTACTTCGATTTCCCGGCTCGGATCAGATATTCGCCTTGAATCTCTGAGAAACGCTATCCAGTGTCAATGGACGGTAGAATGAGCTACGAAAGTAGAACGCTCGCAGAATTGGCAATGCCAGCTCGCGGACAAGTTCAGCGGGCGCTCCTTCGCACGCTCTTAAAACATGGCGGAGTGGTGAAAGAGTTTGCTGCCGGCGAAGAAGTTGTCGATGAACTGGCCGATCAGTTTCAACTAAATCTAGCTCAACGTGCCGCTGCTCTCGAGACGATATATCGAAAGGAAAATCGCCCCAAGAAAACGCTTCTATGGCATCGGCTACTTTTTCGGGCCGCCGATGCGCTTGCGTCCGACGGCCTGGTCTCTCGTCCGACGCAAACATCTCTGTTAACGGGAAAGCGAGAATGGATGCTCACTGAAAAGGGTTTCGATGAAGCACTGCGTGTTTCGGACGTCCCAACTACGGAAAAGGATTTGCTGCCGATTAAATCGTACGAAGTCCAGAAAGTCGTGAACAAGCTGCTTCAGGCACCAAGGCCTGAAAACTATCAGCCGTTCGATCGAACTCGAAAGCGGGTAAAAACGATTAGAGAAACGGCACTGCGAATTCGTGGCTTTCGGCAAGCTGTGACTGAAGTCTACGACTTTCGTTGCGCTGTGTGCGATTTGA
>QHPC01000054.1 GCA_003218915.1 Verrucomicrobiota bacterium | reverse complement strand
CGATTTGAGCCCAGCGGTTTCACAAAGAACTCCGATATCCGCCACGCCACCAGCATCACTGATTACGTGTTTCGCTGGTTGGGCTGCCAGTTCATCAAAGGCTACAAGGAAGCGACTTCGCCCAACCGAGGCCAGCCGGATCTGCCGCTCAAAGAAATTGCGGAGATCGAGAAAAAGGCTGTGAACCGACCAGTCTCCGATTTGGCGCGCACCGCCGAAAAAGAAGTGATTGACGTAATCACAAATCATCCGCCTGGCGATTCCGAATCTGGCCGACAAAACGGGAACGGCGGTGGTTACGCCTACCGTGTAACAGTGGCGCTTGGCAGCATCTTTATGGGAATCACCTGTTCGGTATGCGGCAGCGACAAGGTGATCCGCGCCGGTGCCTGCGGCGTTTGCACCGAATGCGGCACCAGTCAGGGCTGCAGCTGAGAGAATTTTTATGC
>QHPC01000017.1 GCA_003218915.1 Verrucomicrobiota bacterium | reverse complement strand
GCCACCACATAATCGAGCTCTGACAAAATTTCGTTTGGAAAATCAAGGGAACCATCGCGCAAAATATCGCATTCCACACCCGCAAACAGGCGAAAGCCGCGCAGCTTCTTGTTCAGCGTCCGAACGCTGACGATTTGGAAGCGCAGCTTCGCTTCGTCGATTCCATGTGCCTGAGTCGAGCTGCGGCTATGGTCGGCGATTCCAAGGTACTCAAGTCCCAGTTCTTGCGCGGCGTCCGCCATTTCTTCGATGGAGTTGTGCCCGTCGCTCGCAGTGGTGTGACAATGAAATGCGCCGCGCAGGTTTTCCTTTTCAATGAGTTTTGGCAACGCATGGTTCTCGGCGGCCTCGAATTCACCCCAATTCTCCCGTAGCTCCGGCGGAATAAAATCGAGATCGACCGCGCGATAGACACCTGCTTCATCGTCCACCTTTGGAATTCTTTTAACCGGCCTTTTCTTTTTCGCTTTCGGATCGGCCGGAAGCGGAGCGAACCGGTATTCGTTAAGCGTCCAGCCACGCTGAAGCGCGCGGCTGCGTAATTCGATGTTGTGTTCCTTGTTTCCGGTGAAATAAGCGAGCGCGAAAGGATACTCCGTCGTGCTCACCACTCGCAGGTCGCACTGCACGCCCGATCGCAGTCGCACGCTCGATTTGGTGGGGCCTTGCGCAATAATCGATTCCACCAGCGGATGGGAAACGAAAAATTTTGTGATGCTGTCGGGGGTTTTTGTCGCTACCAGAACATCCAAATCGTGTACGATTTCTTTTCGCCGCCGGTAGCTTCCAGCCAGATCGACCCGCAAAGCGTCGCTGTGCGCCGCAAGATCAGACCTCAATGTTTCCGCTTCCGCTGCGACCTGCCCAAATTGGAACGAACCTGCGTGCGCTGCGCGTTTTGCAATGATATCACAAAGCTTTTGCTGGGTTGTTTCGCCAAAACCGGGCAGTTCAGCGACGCGCCCGGTTTCGCACGCCTTTCGCAGCTGCTCGATGGAACTGATCTGAAGTTTGTCGTAAAGAGCCTTGATCTTCTTGGCACCAAGCCCGGGCAATGAGAACAATTCGAGAATTCCGGACGGGAATTCCGCGCTCAATTCCTCCAGATACTTCAGCGATCCATTCGCCGCGAGTTCCTTGATCTTAAGAGCGATGCTCTTCCCGATTCCTGGAATTTTCGACAATGCGTCTTCATCCTGAAAATCGGTGACATTCCCCCCAAAAGTTTCGATCGCACGCGCGGCATTCGTGTAGGCCCGGATTTTGAAAGGGTTTTCGTTCTTCAATTCCAGCAGCGTCGCGATTTGCTCCAGCACGCCAGCGATTTCGTCTTTCGTCATTAGCAAAACCGTTAACCCAGATTGGCGCGTCGTCGATAGTCAAGCGGTGCACCGCTGGACTGTGCCACGGCAAGAGCGGCACGTGCATTCGCCAAAAGATGAAGACGCCTAAACCCAGACGCCGCCTGTGTCAGGGCGCGACCAAGCTCCAGCCGGGTGGAAGAGTCGGACCAAAAGCGCCGCTGACAAAAACGGCGTTGTTCATGTACCAGATCGCTGTTTGGTCAGTGCTCGCGTTGTAAAGCACATAGTCCGGGTAGCCATTGCCGTTGAAGTCGGCCGTCGCCACCAACTCCCAGCCGCTGGGAAGAGTCGGCCCATAAGCGCCTGTAACGAATGTCGGTCCCGATAAATACCAGATTGCCGTTTGGCGGGTAATGGAATTGAACAAGAGATAATCTGTGTGGCCGTTGCGATCAAAATCAGCTGCACCCACCAGGCTCCAGCCGGCCGGAAGAGTTGGACCGTATGCGCCGCTGACAAAAACGCTGTTGTTGAGATACCATATCGCGGTTCGACGGGTGCCGCTGTTATAGAGCACGTAGTCCGGGTAGCCATTGCCGTTGAAGTCGGCCGTCGCCACCAACTCCCAGCCACTGGGAAGAGTCGGCCCATGAGCGCCTCTGAGGAATGTTGGTCCGGACAAATACCAAATTGCCGTTTGATCCGTAGCAGGGTTCAATAGCGCATAATCTGGATGAGCGTCGCGATTGAAATCCGCTACGCCCCTTAAGTCCCAGCCAGCTACAAGAGTTGGGCCGTAGGCGCCGCTGATGAAAACATTGTTGTTTAGATACCAGATCGCCGTTTGCCGCGTGCTAACGTTGCGCAGCACATAATCCGGATGGCCGTCGCCGTTAAAATCGCTGCCCGCAGGCACCGGCGCGTTCCTCAAGTCGTAACCGACAACATCAAGGTTAATACCCTCCGGAGACGTCGCTGCGATGTCGGAATATTGTCCCGCGCAACCGAATGCGTTCTGGACGTATGGATGCGCCTGTGGGCAGGCCGCGCTCAGCCAATCACCGAAATCGCCGTCCGGATTCTGATTGAAATTGACGATATTCGTGGCCCCGCCATTGATCGAGAAATAACGGGTACGGCTGGAGGTAATGTTTCTGACGCCAGGCGACGACCAACTGAACAAGTCCTGCGGATGAACATCGTTCCCATTATGGCCAAGGCGGGAACCAAGACCAATGATCTCGTCCACTTCGTGCTCCGTCGAGCGCTGGGCATCCAGAGTGCCGGGGCCGGGAGGTCGGGTGAACTGATAAGGCGCCGAGGAATTTAGTGTAAGAATTCCATCGTATGGTCCGCCTTGGCCGATGGTGCCGTTAGGGAGCATCGCCGGTGGTGTGTCTAATCCAACTGCCCGTCCGCCCGCACTTCGTGGTCTGATGTTTGGCGATAACGCTGTTGCCGGGAGACTTGCGTTTGCGACGCTATCGTTACTGGTTCTGGCATCCGCTCTCAACGCGTCGATGTAAATACTCCAGGGGATCTGGTAAATAACAAAGTCACTTTGGGCGATAGTGCCCGCGTCCAGAGGGGTACCGTCTGGACCATTGGTCGAATAGCGGAAACGGATCTGGATTGTGATCGGATCGCCAAAGAGCGATTCGTGATGTGAGATGGCCCGGTTAATCACCGCTTCGATGGCTGCCGCGTTTGGATTGCCGGTAATGGAGCTGTCAAACGTCGGGTTGATAATCAGTCCGGTAGTAGGCTCCGTCGTAATTCTCATTACTGCGGAGTAGCTGGCGGGACCAGTAGCACCGTAAGCGCGCACCCGATAGTAGTAAGTCCTTCCCCGGTTCAAGCCTGCCACAACTCGAGCGGTCACGTTGCCAACGTCCAGGTCGTGGTAACCATCCACGTAACTGCTGAACGAGTCGCTCGTGGAAACGTCCAAGATGTAACCGAGCGCACCGTTCACACTGGGCCAACTTGCCATAAAGGTGCTGCGGGTCGGTGCCGGAATTTCAATTTCACCTTGTGCCGGCATTTCGGTGGCGCTTGGAAAACCGGGGGCTGTTTGGAGCTCAATACCCGTTTGGTGCGTCCCAACGCCTGCCTCGAACGCAGGCGATACGCCGGAAAGATGATTTTGTCCCGTTAAGTTTGTGTTGGACGCGCCGAGTGCCAACACAACGCCACCAGCAAGAATAATCGCACCCCTTATGGAAAAACCCATCTGCAGCATTGTGTCACTATGAAAGGCGCGAGTTTAGTGGACAATTCTTACCGCACAAGCCGAAAAATTGTATCCGCGCAGGCTTTCGGAATCCGGCTGGACGTGCGCGTTCAGATTCGTCACATTTGCCCTCGCCGCTGATAAAATTGGTAGCGCTCGATAATTGAGTCGACGTACTTTCGTGTTCCGGGAAAGTCGATGTTGTGTAGGAACTGCTTTACCGGGATGTCGGTAGTGCTTCCGCCGCTCCACCGTTCCGCACGACTGGCACCCGCATTGTATTCGGCCAGCGCAAAAGGCGCGGGGTCCGACTGCGCTGCCCAGCGTTCAAAGGCACGATGCAAATACCATGTGCCAGCCTCCAGATTGGTTTTCGGGTCAAAAAGTTGGTCAACTTGGAAAGTCGTGATCTTGTTTTCGCGGGCCCATTCGCTGGCCGCTTTTTCGCTCACTTGCATGAGTCCCCGCTCTCCGTGGGTCCCATGTTTTCTCGGGTCGAAGCGGCTCTCACGCCAAACGACCGCTTTCACAAGCATCGGATCGAGATGATGTTCGGCTGCGACAACGCGAATGAGGCGATCGTACTGATGAAACCGCGCCGGGCTCATCCATTCGTAAAACGTGTAGACCGGATCGCCTGATCGCACGGCGAGATAAGCGAAACCTGCGGCCAGGGCCAGCATTACGCAGAGGAGCAGTTTGAACAGGAATCGTATCACTTCGGAATCAAATCTCGTGCTCCTGCTCTCGCGAGCAATTAAATTAACGAGGTCTCCATGACGAATCCAAGTTACGTTCGCGTCATCATTGATCGGGCAATTCACCGCGAGCTCGACTATGCCGTGCCGGAAGGCTTGATGAACCGAGTCGGAGTCGGCTCCCGCGTGCGCGTGCCGTTTCGAGAGAAATCCGCTCTTGCGACGGTGGTCGCTGTCACAGAGCAGAGCGAAGCGAAAGGCATCCGTCTAATCGAAGCGGTCGTGGGCGAAGCGCCGATCTTGAGCGAACAATTGCTTGAGCTGGGCAGATGGATCAGCTCCTATTATTGCTGCCCGATCGAAACAGTGATGCGCAGCTTGTTGCCGCAAGTCATCCGGCGCGCGGAAGTCGGATGGAAAAAGCAATTGTTCGTCCAGCCCGGGCGCAAGATCGACAATGAAGAACTTGAGAAGTTGCGAAAACGCGCGCCCCGGCAGGCAGAACTTCTGGAGGCGATCCTCCGTTTGGAAGCGCCAATCCGTGCGTCGCAACTTCTAAGGCAAACTGCTCTCGATAACCAGACGCTTCGTGCGCTGGTGAAACGCGGTCTGGTGGAGTTGCGCGAAGAAGCAGTCGTAAGGGATCCACATGCTGACGAACAATTCATCGCGACGTCGAACCTGATTCTTAACCAGGAACAAACGCATGCGCTTAAGGAAATCACACAAACGCTCGATTCACCGGAAGAGTCGCGCCCGATTTTGCTCCACGGCGTGACCGGTTCCGGCAAGACCGAGATTTATCTGCAGTCGATTCGTGCCGCGCTTGATCGGGGACGCACGGCAATTGTTCTCGTTCCTGAAATTTCGCTAACGCCACAAACGGTCGAGCGTTTCAAAGGCCGGTTCGCCCATGTGCAGGACGCAGTCGCCGTGTTGCACAGCCATTTATCCGAGGGCGAACGGCACGATGAATGGCACAAAATCCATTCCGGTCGCGCACGCATCGTAATCGGCGCACGCAGCGCAGTCTTCGCACCGTTGAAAAACCTGGGACTCATTGTGGTCGATGAAGAACACGAGACGACATATAAGCAGGAAGAAGCTCCCCGATATCACGCGCGTGACGTCGGGATCGTGCGCGCGAAGATTGAGAAATGCGTCGCAGTCCTGGGAAGCGCCACGCCGTCACTCGAGAGCTATCACAACGCTCTAATTGGAAAATATCGGCTGGTTACACTGACTCAGCGGATAGACGAAAAGCAGATGCCTCTCATGCGCGTTGTCGATCTTCGCCAGGAGCGGCGGAAAGAAAAGTCGGCAACGATCTTGTCTGAGAAATTGCGCGCGGGGATTGCTGATCGGCTCGAAAAACGAGAACAGACCATTCTGTTCTTGAACCGGCGCGGTTTCTCCACTTCGCTCCTGTGCAGCAATTGTGGCGAAGCGCGCAACTGTCCCAATTGCAGCGTCGCGCTCACCTTTCATCGGCATCCCGCGGTCGCGGGACGGTTGAGCTGCCATCTGTGTGGCCATACCGCTGCGGTGCCCAAGAAGTGTCCGGCCTGCGGAAAAGATGCACTGATTTACGCGGGCTTCGGCACGGAGAAGGTCGAATCAACCGTGTCGCAAATTTTTCCTAAAGCTGTGGTGCGCCGCATGGATGCAGACTCGATGACGCGCAAGGAAGCGTATCGCGAAACTCTGAGGAATTTCCGCACTGGCAGGATCGACATCCTGGTTGGTACACAAATGATCGCGAAAGGACTTCATTTTCCAAATGTGACGCTGGTCGGAATCATCAATGCGGATCTCGCTCTGCATTTGCCCGATTTTCGCGCCGGCGAACGCACATTCCAGCTTCTCACACAGGTCGCCGGACGCGCGGGACGCGGAGAAACATCGGGCGAAGTCTTCGTGCAAACTTACACGCCGTTCAGTCCGTCGATTCAGTTTGCAAGGCACCACGATTTTGCCGGCTACTTTCAACAGGAGCTCGAATTTCGCGAGCGCTGCGATTTTCCGCCATTCAAACACGCCGTCCTGATCACGGTGCGCTCTGCACACGAAGGACGCGCAAAATTGTCAGCGGAAACATTACAGCGCCGCTTGAGAGAAGCGCTGCCGCAGGAATTCATTTTGGGCGACGCGACCCCCGCGCCGCTGGAAAAATTACAAGGCCAATTCCGCTTCCACAACCTGGTCCGCGGCGAAGCCATCATGCGTCTGAGCCGCCTCGTCCGCGAAACCGTCGACAAATTGCCCTTCCCCGAAGACGTCACAGTCACCGTCGACGTCGATCCTTATCAGTTGCTGTAATCTGGCGAACGGCGCCAATTCTTGCGGCGTTGAAAACGACTTGAAGGTCTCGTTCGGAATTCCGAAAATACGGACCCCTCAATTGCGATAACCCGTTATGAAAAAGCTGTTCTCCTCGATTCTCTTAATCGCAACGCTGACACCATTTCACGGGCAAGCACAACAAGCTGGCGGCACACTTGTCGGGTTTCTCGCAAAGCAAGGGTTCGCCGGAGCAAAACTGGAGCGGCGATTCGGCAATCATTTGTTTGTTCCGGTTTCCATCAACAACCGGCGAGGAGCGCTCCTAATCGATACCGGATCGCCATACAGCCTCATTGACACCAACAGCGCCAAAACGTTTGGGCTCACTGTGGAAAAAACCGGTTCGAATGTCGGCGGCATGTTTGGCCGTAGCTGGGAACGCTATGACGCGAGCAAGGTAAAAAGCATTGCCATGGGCAACTGTATAGTGACAAACGTCCCGGTTGCGATCACAGACCTCTCGGACTTCAACAGAGACCGCGCGGGTGCCGCTACCGGATCGCACATCGCAGAGTCGGCGAACCTCACGCACGTCAACGGCATCCTTGGCATAAACGAAATGGTTAAATTCGGGATGATTGTCGATTGTGCGCGCCAGATGCTTTACATCAATCCAAATGGCCCGAACTCGTCCGTAAGTCAGAGCCTTGCCAGTTTCCTGTCCAGTCGCGGATTTACACGAATCCCGTTGCGCTTGAATGCGAATCATCATTTCGATGTCGAAGGCACATTGAACGGACACGGCACGCGATTCATTGTGGACACTGGCGCGTCGACGACGCTTGTCGATAAGGAAACAGCAGTCCGTTCTGGAACAGCACTTACCGCTCTGTGGGGGATCGGCGGCAATGGCGCGGGCGGCTTGCACGGAGGACTCGGTCGCGCAAGGGTCAAAGAGCTGGGAATCGGAAGTTTTAAACTCGCGAATGCTGAAGTCGCGGTGGCTCACGTCTCCGGCGACATTCTACTTTCGAAGTCCGCAGCTGAATCGAACGCTGGCGTTCTGGGTCAGGAATATCTCTCATCGAATTTCGCTGTCATCGACTTTGGTGGCAGGGCTCTTTATCTGCGTCATCCTGATTCCCGTTAGGGTCCGCTCGGTATTCAGACGATCGTTGAACAACCGACCGGTTGGCCGGGATTTCCGCTGGCGTTCCCGTGAACGTCATCCGAGCCGGCGCTTCAGGAAACAGCTCACCAAGTTCTACCCGCGCCCATTTGGCGAAACCTTGAGCAAAGAGCCTCGGATTGGCGGAATGCAATTTAAAACCCGGGATCAAACACCGGTGCGCGCGGTTGGTTTTGCCCAGCATGCGACGTTTACGACGACGACGCGCAATCTCAGCAAAACGGCGGTTGTAGGCTCGCATAAAACGAAAAATCGGGCCGGTCCCGGTACCGGAAAACGGTGGAACTAGCAGCGCATTCTCGCCGTCCCTGTATGGCCGGGATGCCACACCTATATAGTAAAGGCAAAGGTCGAAGATCAGAGCAATGCTCATTAGATCGAATTCGCCCATGTATTCGTACTTGTCCTTGTAAACGGCCTCGAACCAGCAACGATGGCATAACGCGAAGTCGCGATTGTGCCGCTCAACTAACGGTCTCATCGCTTCGCCTCTTCGCTGCGCATTGATGAGCGCGGCTGCACGTGACGTCGTGAACGAAATCCAATCCATTCCTGGACTGTAAAATGGATCCATGAACGCCGCCGCATCCCCAACCAGAACAAAGCCGTCCCCGGCAAATGTGGTGCTATAATAAGCGAGATTTTTCCTCCAGTGGACATCTTCCTCGTCAAATCGCGCATCAACCAGAATCTCGCGCGCGACTGGATGCTTCATCAGAAAGGTCTTGAGCCGTTCGCCGAGTTTTCCGCCGTCCTGCGGCCAGTCGACGAGTCTTTGATCAAAGACCACGCCGACGCTCACGTCACCGCCTTTAAGGGGAATCCACCAGCTCCACCAGCCGTCGCCGATTACATGGTTGGTGGCAGTGTTGCGTGTTGCGTAAACAGCGCGCGACCACGAGGGATATTTCTCGGCTAACTCGCGACTGTCCCAGTCCTTGACGCCTTTCCATCTCGACCACGCCGCCGCGGTTGGATGTTCGGTGTTGGATTTCCACCAACCTTCCTTTCGAGCCAAAATTGCAGCCACCCCCGATGCATCAACAATCCAGCGTGAGCGAACCGTTCTGGTGCCGCCGCCATTGCGAAATGTAATCGTTTGTTCCTTTCCAGGCCGCAACTGGACATCAGTGATTGTTGCGGGACGCAAAATCTCCGCGCCAGCAACACCGGCGCGGCGCAACACCTCTTCATCAAACGCGGCACGATCCAGTTGATACGACGGCACGCGTACCTGATAAAGCGGCCCGAGCTCGCTTGCTTCAGCGAGGGTCTTTACTTCGCCGTTTGTAAACCAAAACCTCAATCCTTGCTTCGCCAGGTGCGATTCGTTGAGATACTGCGTCAACCCCAGCACTCGCCCCATGAAATATGCGCTGACCTCGACGGTTGCTTCGCCGACGCGCCGCGAGAGTTTTGTCGATTTCTCCAGAATCAATATCCGAATTCCCGGGTTTTGCCGCAACAACAGCGTTGCGGTTGCTCCCCCGGAAAGTGCGCCTCCCATGATTACGACGTCATAAAAATCCATATCATCGGATTGAAGCTGATTAATATGGGCTTCCATTTTATGAACAGATAGTTTTCTTGGCCGCGCCTTGTTACGTCAAGTGCGCAATTGATTACCAACCGAGTCGCAGAATCCGTGGGAAAACAATGTTGACCTTGTCCGATTCAGTCTCCTTCCGCTAACATCAAGGCTGCATAGATCCGTCCATGAACAACGTTCATCTTGCCATCCAGTTTTTTATTCAGCTAGCAGTTATTCTTTTATTCTGCCGATTGGTCGGCGCGATTGCTTTGCGGCTCGGCCAGCCGCAAGTCGTGGCGGAAATGGTCGCTGGCGTGCTTCTCGGACCATCGCTTTTTGGTTTGCTCTGGCCGGAAGCGCAACATTGGCTTTTTCCGTGGGACGCCACTCAGAAGATGCGCGACACCCAGAGTTATTTGTTTCCAGCGTCGCAACTAGGTCTCGCGCTTTACATGTTTGTTGTTGGAATGGAATTCCGCGTGGACATCGTGCGCCGCAGATTGACAAGCTCAATCGCCGTGTCGGTGGCGGGAATGCTGACACCTTTCGTATTGGGCGCCGGCCTGGCTTGGATTCTATTTGATCACACGGCGCTCTTTCCAAAAACGACTTCGCGCCCGGAGGCAATGCTCTTTCTTGGCGCATCCATGTGTATCACCGCGTTTCCCATGCTTGCACGGATCATTCATTTCAAAAAACTTACCGGCACAACCATGGGAACTGTAGCGTTGGGTGCCGGGGCTATCGATGATGCAACAGCGTGGTGTCTGCTCGCAGTGGTACTCGCGAGCTTCGAGAAAAACTGGAGCCACGCTCTCGTGAACATCGCCGGTGGGGTCGCCTACGTGGCTTTAGCGCTCCTAATCGTGCGTCCGTTGTTGCTTCGTGCCAAAGTTTGGTTCGCAAAAAACGGAACACTCACCGAAGCCGGGTTGGTCGTAGGACTCGCGCTCATGGCCTTGGGTGCGTGGTTCACCGACCTTATTGGTTTGCACGCAGTATTCGGCGCGTTTGTCATGGGCGCCGCGATGCCGCGCGGGGTTGTCGTGCGCGATCTTGTTGGCCGCATTCAGCCGCTTACCGTCGCTTTGCTGCTTCCGCTCTTTTTCACGTACTCGGGCTTGAATACAAAGATCGGTCTGCTCAATACAAGCTTCCTCTGGGAAATGTGTGGCGCGGTGTTGATCGCAGCTGTTCTGGGCAAAGGCGTTGCGTGCTGGCTAGCCGCACGGGCCACCGGGATTCCAAATCACGAAGCGCTCGGCATAGGCACACTAATGAATGCACGTGGATTGATGGAACTGATCGTGATAAACATCGGGCTTCAGCGCGGAATCATATCGGAGGGACTTTTCGCGACGCTCGTCATCATGGCAGTGCTCACGACGCTAATGGCCTCGCCGCTCTTCGAACGCCTTGTCGGAAGCGGGACGCAACAACCAATCCCCGAGCCCGAGGCTGAAGAAGCAAGCGAACCTAAACTTGTCCGTTAACGTGACCGTCCAATTGTACGCGGAGAAATTTAAGGCAAACGTCTTACGACTTAGAGATACAAGCTCATTCGCAAGAGCGCCACTGGTAGCTGTTGTTATCGTTGGCCTACGGGAGGCGCCAAAGGTGGAGCCCCATTCGCAATGGGATCTTCGGAGCGCGTTTGGATCGGGTAACCGGCATCTCGGTCGCGCCGAAAAACAGGGGGCGTTATGTTGAACCGTTTCTGGATCGATATCATGGCAAAGAACAGCTGGTTCAGAAAGCGAGTCCACAAGCCAGCGTTCCACCTACCCGCAAGCATCGTGACGACTGACCGAAAGATGAGCTTCGGGGGCTCCGGGCTGAAAAAGACATCGCGAAACTGTGGCGTGTAGAATCCCACCACAAACCGGCGAAACGTCTCGAACCTTTTTCGCTGACGACCAGAGAACGCCGCGAAGCTGGACGCCGAGAAGTCATTTCTCGCTAGCGCGCGATGGAGCTCGTCAGCGGCTTCTATTCCAGATTCCATAGCAATTGAGACTCCGGTCGAGAATACGGGATCGAGAAACGATCCGGCGTCCCCAGCAAGGATCCAGCGATCGCCAGCATACGCCGAAGCGCTGTACGAGAAATCCTTCTCAACGCGTACGGGCCACTCGCGCCGGGCATTGCGCATTAACTCTTCGACAATCGGCGTATCGGAGATCGTGCGATTGAGCGTCTCTTCAGATGAGCCGCCGTTCGCCAATCTGCGATAAAGGTCCTTTGGTAGAACAACACCGACACTTGTTAATTCTTTTGAAATCGGAATGAGCCAGAACCAGCCGGCGTCGTCGCGTGCGATAAGTCGGATATCGTCGGGCCGCGGCCCTTCCAATCGCGGCACGTTCGTATAGTGGGAGTATATCGCTATGTTGGCGAGCCGGGGCTCCTCGCTGCGCAGATTGAATTTTCGAGCGATCATTCCTCCGCGACCTGTGGCATCAACTAAGGCGCGCACACGCACGCGCCCAGTCGCACTATCGCCGCGTGACGCGACGTCGAGGATTGCCGCATCAGATGTAAACTCGCATGTAATCACATTGCATGCTTCTCGAACGTCAACGCCCACGTCCCGAGCCCGTTCCAGCAGAATGCGATCAAATTCCTCGCGGCATACCTGATACGTTTGCGGCCTCGTGACCTTCCAAGCGTTTGCGAAATCAACGTATCGTCCACTCTGACCATCATGCGTGTAAAGGCGCGCACCCCATTTCTTCGGAAAACATGCTGCCTCGATCTTCTTGGTCACGCCCAAAGCCGCGAACGCGTCGTTGGCAGTCGATAGCAGCGATTCGCCGATATGGAATCGCGGGAAGGTCTCGCGCTCAAAGAGAACGACAGAGTGACCTTGTTGCCCTAGCGAGATGGCCGCGGATGAACCAGCAGGACCGCCTCCGGCCACAGCAAAATCAAAGTCATACCGAGGCTCGGTCCAGGTCGTCACATCGCCAAAGTATCATTGCGTGAACCGGAAGCAGGCAATTTCTTTGAGCCTGCAGTCGCGCTAAGCTGTGAAATTCGGCAACGGATTGCCGCGGCTCCATCCGGCCCCGCGCAGACATTGTGGCCGCAAGAGTTCTGAAACCCGTTCGATGTGAACTAGATCGAATTCGTCCGGAATTAGCTTTCCATCTCTCAGAAAGAGACGCATCGAGCCACGACATGATGTACCGGTTCTCGCAGGTCCAAGCCCGAGTAGGGCTGAACCTTGTAAAACATGCGCATTGTAGTGAACGCGTTCTCTTTCGCAGCAGAATGTAAGTTGAGAACAAACAACACGAGCACCTTGGCTCGCGAGCAGCCTTAAATATCCGGGACGTGGATGGTGATATCGATTTTTCGTCCCAACAGAAATGTAGGCGCGTGATGCTCTCAGGGCTTCGACGGCTGCTCGTAGCTCAACCATTCGATTTCTTAAGTCGTCGGTCGATTGTCGCTTTCTAACAGCCTTCGTCGGATAATCTGAAGGTCCGCCGTGGTGTGGCCCGATCAGTATCCACGGTGGTTTCGATGCGAGAACTGCCGAAGCCGTGCGAAGCTCCAAGTCGCCCGGCCAAGCCACCAGTCGATTTTCTCCGGATTCGAGAACAATCACACCCGATGTCTCATTGGGATCGGTTGCCTGGATATTCTGAGAAAAGCCTGGATAGATTACATGCAGCCGGCTTTGTCGCGTTTCATCCTCCCATAGCGTTTGGCCATTCTCCACTCGTCGTATGCGATAGAATCCTCCATGTTCACCTTCAAGTGCCGAACGGAAAATCTTCTGAAAGTGCGGTGCATTGACTTCACGATCAAGGAGCATCCAGATTCCCTCAATCCGGCTCTTGTGCTCCATAATAATCGAAGGAAGCGCGCCAGCATGATCGGCGTCATTATGAGTAAGAACAATTGCCTCGATTCGAATCGGCTCGTGTCGCCTTTCGTTTAGCCAATCAACGAGCGGGCTCCCTCTTGGACCAACGTCGATAATCAACAGTTTTGCGCTTGGGAGTTTGATTACCGTGCAGTCGCCCTGCCCTACATCCCAGCAATCGATCTCAAGAGGCGTATCGCTCATTCGCCATCAGTGGCGAGAAGAACGATCCGTTCGATAGAACGTACGCTGTTGTCTTTACCCAACTTCACGTAAGCGCCGAATTGGTCGCCCGCCCGCAATGCGCTAAACGCACGTGCAACCTGCCAATCAATTCGCTGGCGCTCTCCGTCATGCCATTCCACGATGCAAACTGGCTCCATGCGCTCCAGCGTTCCCTCCAAATAATGGGGAGCAGCTCGATCAATAGAAAAAGCAACGAAATCCACGTGATCGAGAATCTTCAGCCAGGATGATCGCTCTGCCTCTGTCAATCGGCCAGCATCTGCTTTGCTGAATAAATCCAAAAAACGCCGCGCCATTTCTTTCGACAGATTCTCGACTTTGTCACAGGGCATCCTGATATCCCATCCGAGCGCCTCGCATTCGCGAGTCGAAGGGTCCACCTCAACAATTGGATTCTGCGTAAGCCGTAGTAAAACCCGACCACCCTCAATTGGTAGAACCTTTCTCCGGTAGACATACTGCTGACGCTTGAGCCACTTTGGTTCTGCATAAGCAACCAACCGAGATGGAATCTGTCGAGTGTACGATTCCGCTACTTGCATATCGGACGCGGTGGATGCTGCTGTTGCAAAAATCATTGTGTTATTGGGTCAAAAGTCTGCTTGACCTTTGGGGTGAAGACGACCTCAAAACGAGGTGTGATTCGCAGTTCTGGCTGTGTCGGGTCGAACAGAGGTAGGCCTTCTTCTCCTTCACGATCCGTTGCTGTGACTGATATAAGCCATTGTTTTAATGGCTCATAAACAGGATATTCAGGCATGACGATGGCACGCCAATCCTCAAAGTGGGATTCGAAAATCTCATCTGACATGTCTGCCCATACACTAAGCACTCTTTCGATTACCGGCGGGCGACGGTAAAAGGGAATTCGGTCAGGCATTAGTCATCAGTTTCGCAAAAACCGAGCGACGCTTCAAGGCATTGGAAATATTGCCCGGAGGGGTTCGAACCAGGAATATTGATCGGGGAGTTTTCTCCGTCGCCATTGCGTGAGCGTTCAATAGCGGCAGTTACCATGCGGAGGCGAATTAGCGAAGCAGAATCGCAAAAGTGTCCGAGCAGGGCCGGGCGAAAAATGTTCCAAAGCTCCACGCATACATGGAGCCGGCAGTCGGATTCGAACCGACGACCTGCTGATTACAAATCAGCTGCTCTACCAGCTGAGCTATGCCGGCATTTACGAGGGAAAATACTCTTTGATGCGGCTTCCGCGAATCGCTTTCTATACGGCTTTTCTATACAGCGGGGTTTGACGCTTCTAAAGGCGCTCTTTTGGATTCGCTCGCAGCGCACGGGCGGTCATTCGCATCGTTTTGGCGCTTCTGCAACGACGCATCGGCTCCGGGCTTGGGAGCCGCAGCCACGCTCGTTCGCACGATGCTTGGCGGATGCGACGGTTTCGCCCAGGCTCAACGTGTGAGGTTTGTTTAGCGTCCTGAGCCATGTGCCGTAATCGCGGATGTAATCGTTGGCCTGGTATGGATGTGAGGCGAACACCAACAGCACAGCATCTGCTGAGTACTTGTATTGTGCCGCCCACACGAGGGGCTTGATGTGTATTCCGATCTGCGGCCGATCAAGGATTATCTCTTGCCGAGTCAAACCATCGTCTACAAGAACGTGCACACTTCCTTTGACGCATAGAAGGAACTGCTCACACCGCCGATGCGCGTGTTCTCCGCGTACACCGCTGCCAGCGACAGTATGGACAATGAAGAACCGGGCTGGGACGAACGGCAACACTTCAGCCATTTCGACAGCTACCAATGGACCGCGGATATCTTCGAAGGCTGGCAGTTGATAAATTGTAACACCCTGGACCTGCGAAACAGCAACGGGGGAGTCTTCGTGTTTTGCACGACTCACTACGTTAGCTGGCTTGGGTATTTGGGAAACGTACCCCTGGATGCGAGCGGGATTGCCCTGCACTATTGCGTTTGGAGGGACTGATCGCGTAACAACTGCCCCGGCGCCTACCATGGCGTTTCGACCGATGGAAATTCCCGGCAGAATAGTCGCGTTCGCGCCGATGGAACAACCCTCCTCAAGCGTAGTCTTGGCAAACTCGGCAGGCCGCTGTTTGCTTTTTGGGAACGGATCATTTGTGAAAGTTACATTCGGGCCGATGAACACGTCGTTGCCGGCCCGTAGACCATCCCAGAGCTGAACTCCGCACTTTATCGTTACGCGATCGCCGAGAACGACATCGTTCTCGACAAAAACGTGATCGCCGATGTTACAATTTTTACCGATGACTGCACCTGGCAAAACATGCGCAAAGGCCCACACGTTGGTGCCCGCCCCGACAGAATCGCTCTCGCAGATCCCTTGCGGATGAACGAAATGTCTCATGTGTGATCAGTTGAATTACGTTTCTCGCAACACCACGGCTCCAGGGCGCTTTTTGGTATTCTCATAAACTCGCCAGACGTGCGCTCCCACGATGCCGAGGCAGATCAGATTAATGCTTCCGAAGAAAATAATCGTCAAGACAATTGGGGAATATCCGGCCACTTGAATGAGCCGAGACCACAAGAGGATTATGAAAAAAACGACAGATATCAAGAGCCCAGCCGAGCCCACCCAAAGCAGTACCTTAATTGACAAATCTGAAAACGAAAATGAGGAATCTGCCAAATAACGCATTCTGTTCGTGAGCGTCCAGGCACTTGGTCTTTGGCAAGTTCGTCGAAGAAAGCCACAATCAAATCTGCTGGTTCCTGCAGATCCGCTGCCGTCACTGCGAAGTAGGGGCCCGTGGCTTCTTGCAGGCCAACGCGGATCGCTGAAAAAGAACCGAAGTTTCGCGACAACGCAATAAGCTTTGAGTTAAAACGTACGTTCGGAAGCTCCGCAGCCGGGCGCTGAAAGGACTCATCCGGGCTTCCATCAACGACAAATACGACTTCGAGTGCAGAATTCAGCGTCTTGCTAATTCCATCAAGTATTAGCAGGAGATCGGAATAGATGCCTCATTCCTGTAAACGGAGATCACAATCGAGTACATAGCTACCCTACGCCTTTCCCCAACTGTTGCAGGCTACCACGACCCGTTTAACATCGTCGTCAGACATAAAAGGGTGAATCGGCAGTGACACCTCCTTCTCCGCAAACAAACGGGCGTTCTTCAGTTGCCCATCGATGGTGTACGATTGCGCACGCAGAGCAGGTTGATCTGGGATTAAGAGCGGGTAGTGAAT
>QHPC01000052.1 GCA_003218915.1 Verrucomicrobiota bacterium | reverse complement strand
GTTGCAGTTTTGCCCGTCAGCGACGCTAGCGAGACCAAAGATCAGGGATACAAACTCGCCGTTCGACCTTCCGCCCAAGAACAACCCGTCAATGGCACGTACGACTTTTATCTACAGCGACTTTTCACAGATGTAACTCATCCGATAAGCAGTACCGGCATTAGCGTGCCCTTACAGAATCCATCTAATCCATTCACAGTTCCGGATTATACATCTTCGGGAGGTTTCGACCAGCGCAGCGCGGACACTCGAGTGACCGCTGCACCTCCAGAGAAGGGAGTCGCTACTACTGTACGTGATCGCGCATCGGAAGCCGGCCCGCGCACGAACAAAATTACGGCAGAGGCGACCGTTGCCTCTGCGGAGACGGGAGTTGCTACCACTGTGCGTTATGGCGCATCGGAAACCGGTCTGCGAACGAACAAAGTTACAGCGGACGGGCCAGCGTCCTTTCAGGGGTTTGTCAAAGATGCAAAAGGCGAACCGATTAAGGGCGCAGGCGTTCGGATCGAATCGCGAGACGGCAAACAGTTGTTCAGCACAGCTACGACCGATCCAAAGGGCCGCTATATTTCACAGGGGCTGCAACCGGGCGTGTACCGGATAACATTGCTTGTGAATGGCACGGTTAAGGCGTCGATCTCGAACACTCGGACCAAGGTGGATCAACCGACTCAGCTGAATTTCGATTTCAAGCCAACATCCCAAGCAGCTAGCATTACAAAAGGCGGAAAGCACGTGGTATGGGTGCCAGCTCGCACCGGGAGCCACATCGGCGGTAATTGGGTCGAAGTCGACGACGAGGGAAACCCGCATTTCGATTCCAACATTCAGACATACAACGTTGGTCATTGATGATGTTGAAACGACTACGATGAAGCGACGGCCAGTATTAAGGACCGCATCCGGTATGTGGTCGCTCAAGAAATGTTTCTGAGCCCGCTGCGGTATTCCCCGAGCCTTTGCCGCTGTAAGCCATCTTCGCCACCGAAGTTACGTGACATCCTTTTTTGCAGCGAAAGTTTTAAGAGGGAACGGGCGAATGAGCCAGGGGCGGCAAGAATAGATGGGTTAAACGAACTTTTCTAACTTCGGCATGCTCAGCCGTTTTCGTTAACAACAAATTATTTGGGAACTTCGCCTTCTGTTTCCTGTAGGAAATAAGGGATATTATGTTTAGTAAATCATTATACATCGGTTTTGTTGGATTTGTTCTTTCCGTTGCGACTGCCTGGGCTGGAGGTTCAGCGATTCAAGGCGTGGTAAAGGATGCGAAAGGGCAGGCGATAAAAGGCGCCGACGTTCGAATCGAGTCGAAGGATGGCAAGCAACAGTTCAACACCGTCAAGACCGATGGAAAAGGTCGCTACATTTCAGAGGGTCTCCCACCCGGCGTTTATCGAGTGACGCTGGCCGTGAACGGCGCCGTGAAGGCGTCCATTACGAATACCAAGACCAAGGCGGACCAAACGACGCAGTTGAATTTTGATCTGAAGCCAGTTCCAGTCGCACAAGCAAACGCAGGCCAGAAAAAAGGGAAACACATGGTCTGGGTGCCAGCGAGCACGGGAAGCCATATTGGCGGTCGCTGGGTGGAAGTTCCCGATGGTGCGACCGAGCCCGGTGCGTTGAACGTGCAGAGAGCCAATGCCGAACAACTGCAACGAGCGGCTCAGAGCGCGGGCTCAAGCGGGACTGGACGTTGACCCGTCGCGGCCAACTGCTCTTCGGAAAGCTTGTAAAGCAGAGTTTCAGCCAGGCGCTTGTGCAGTTGCGGTGGAGAACAATCCCCGCACTGATTCGCGTGAAAGCACAACGATCGTAAAGACGCCCAGAATTGTTCCAAACGGAATGAAGAGGCATTCGATGCAAGCTATTACAAAAGCGAACGAGTAGCGTTTGCGAAGCGCAAGAGATCGGCCGGCAATCAGAATACAGATTGCCATTGCTATCCCGATCAAGAACAACAGCGAACCGAGCACAGCAAAAATCCAGCCAAGAAATTCAGGCGGTAAGTTTTCGCCCTGTTTCGCTGTTCCGTGCCGGGCAGCAAATATGAAGATGGCGCCAATTGTCGTGTAGAGCAGGGGAAAAAAGAGAAGAGCGCGGCCAAACCCGCCACGACGTAGTGAAAAATCGCGAGGAGATTAAGCTGTTCGGTATCGCGATCCATAACCCTTAACGCTAGCCAGCCTGCTTCGACTTAATCCAGCGATCGACCAGTTCTTCCAGCACATCGAGCGGGACGCTGCCATTGCCCAAGACCACTTCATGGAACTGCCGGATATCAAACTTGTCGCCTAACGACTTCTTCGCTTTCTCGCGCAGCTCGAGAATCTTCAGCATTCCGACCTTGTAAGCGGTAGCCTGGCTCGGCATCACGATGTAACGATTGATCGAGTCGGTGCAGTCCGCCTCCGTATTGGGCGTGTTCTTGATCAGGTAATCGATCGCCTGATCGCGCGTCCAACGTTTTGAATGGATCCCCGTGTCCACCACGAGACGCGCGGCCCGCCACAGCTCGAGCGAGAGACGGCCGAAATCGGAGTAAGGATCCGCATAGAGCGCGATCTCTTTTGGCGTCAGCTCGCTGTAAAGACCCCAGCCTTCCGTGTAGGCGGTGTAGGCGTGCGAGAATTTCCGAAACTTCGGAATCCCGTTCAGCTCCTGCGCAATGGCAATCTGCATGTGATGGCCAGGAATGCCTTCATGATGGGCCAGCGCTTCCAGTTCGTAGGTTGGATTGTCCTGCATGTCGCGCAGGTTTACATAAAACATTCCGGGGCGCGTTCCATTCGGCGCCGGTTGCTGATAAAAAGCTTTGCCGGCCGATTTTTCTCGAAAACTCTCCACTGCTTTTACCACGATGTCTGCCTTCGGCTTGGTTACGAAAAGCTCGTCGAGCCGCTTCTTCATCGTTTCGATTATGTCGGTGGCCATGGCCAGATATTTCGCGCGACCTTGCTCGTTGCTCGGCAGGCGAAACTGCTGGTCCTCGCGTATGAACTTGAAGAAGGCCTGGAGATCGCCTTTGAAACCGACTTTCTCCCGGATCTTGTTCATCTCATCCTGGATACGCGCCATTTCCTTCAGGCCGGTTTCATGAATCTCTTTCGCACTCATGTCTGTCGTGGTCGTGCGACGCAGCGCGGACTCGTAAAACTCCGCGCCATCTTTGAACTTCCAGACGCCGTCGTCTTCGGTGGCGCGCTTGGCTTGCTCCTCCAAGAAAGCGATCAGTTTGTCATAGGCAGGTTTGACCGATTCGTTCAGTGCCCTGGTCGCATCGGCCACCAGCCGTTCGCGCGTCTCGCCGTCCGCTTTGCTTAAGGCGGTCACTTTCTTCGTGAAATCTCCCAGCAGCGGACTGTCGTTAGGCCCGGAATCGAACGGTTTCCCCTGGATAACCTTGTGGCAGGCGTCGAGCACAAGCGGAAAAACGAAGCGAGGTACTACCACTCTCTTTTCTTCGCGCGCCTTCAAATTGACGAGCAACTGATCGAACAACTTGGGAAATGCACGCAGCCGCGCGATGTAGGCCTCCGCGTCTTTCACGTCGTCGATCTTGTGAATGTTGATCATGAAAGTCGGCATCTGCGCATGGACGCCACGCATCTGGCTGACTGGATAAATGTCGAAGCGATATTTGAATTCTTCCGCTTCGCGCGCCGCCTCGCGCTCGAAGAGTTTGTAACTCAGCTGCGTTTGCGCATCGAGCGCTTCGAACTTGACGTTCTTTTTCAAATCCGCCAGCTGGCGCTCCCAAACCTTCTCATCGGCCGTGGCTTTCTCGTCAGACAAATCCTCCAGCTGGTCGTAATGCGTCTTGATTCCATAAAACGATTCGTCCACCGGATGGCGTGAAAGCGTCTCGTCCCAGCATTTCTCGAAAAAGTCGTTAGCCTTTTTAGATTCGGCCGCGATTCCTGCAGGTGTGTAAGCCGATGCAATTCCGCTGATAGTCAGAAAAATTGCGATCGTTAAGGAAGTTTTCATTGCCTTGTTCCCATCTAAATCGAGCGTTAAGCGCCTGCCACTATAGCCTTGTGCAAATGGGGGCGGGGCGTTGAGAAATATCAAGTTGTCGTCATATAGCCTTCTTCGCCGTGCTGATTGATATCGAGACCTTGCCGCTCGATTTCCGGTGTGATTCGTAACCCAATTACCCCACGAACAACGGCGCCGATAATTGCGCTGCCTATCACCGCCAACACAATCGTGATCCCGATTGCTTTCAATTGCTCCAGCCAGAGCGTGTGCCCCACAATTCTCGCAAGACCGTTTCGCGTGGCAGGATCAGGCGGCCCGGTAACGCTTAATAAAAGATTTGGGTTCACACTGGCGGTCGCGAGAAGGCCTGTGA
>QHPC01000098.1 GCA_003218915.1 Verrucomicrobiota bacterium | reverse complement strand
CCACGGCGCTGCGCGCTTCACTCCGCGAAGATCCCGATGTCATCATGGTTGGAGAAATGCGCGATTTGGAAACGATTTCACTCGCGATCACTGCCGCTGAGACCGGCCACCTCGTTTTGGCAACACTGCATACCAGCAGCGCGGCCCGCACGCTTGATCGATTGCTCGATGTATTCCCGCCCCACCAACAGGAACAAATCCGGGTAATGGTAAGCGAATCTCTGAGGGGAGTCATCAGTCACCAGCTGATACCGCGAGCGGACGGCACCGGACGCGTACTGGCTTTGGAGATTCTTACCAACACACCTGCGGTCGCCAATGTTATTCGCGAAGCCAAGACATACATGCTACCGGGCATTATTCAGACCGGCAAAAAGCAAGGCATGCGCTTGATGGACGATACGCTAATTGAACTGTATCAGCGCGGCTTGATCAGCGCTCAGGAGGCTTACGCGCGCGCCGAGCAGAAACAAATGGTTCGCCAGCAACTCAAAATTTAGGACCACATGACCACAGACCACAGGACCACCAAACCTCAAACGCGTAGCCCGATAGTCTCGTCGTCCGGTTGTCTCCATTATCCGTTGTAATCCGCGGTTCTGAAACAATGGCTTACCTCGACCAGTTTCTAAGTGTGATTGTGAAGCACGGTGGGTCCGACCTGCACTTCGCCGAGGGACAGCCGCCGAAAATGCGTGTGCATGGGGATATCATGCCCATTCGGGCCGAGCCGATTTCACGCGAGGAAGCCGTGCAGATGATGAGCGAACTTTGCGGAACGCGTAACTGGGAAACCTTTGAACAACGCGGAGACTTGGATTTCGCGTACGAAATGGATGAAGCTTCTCGTTTCCGGAGTAACTACTTCAAGCAATCAAACGGTTACGGCGCAACGTTTCGGCTCATTCCCACCAAGATTGCTACGCTCGAACAACTGGGGATTCCGCTCATTGTAAGAGAGTTTGCGAATCTACGCGGCGGCCTGGTGCTAGTCACCGGTCCTACTGGCTCCGGCAAAACTACCACGCAAGCTGCGTTGATCGATTACATCAATCAAAACTTTGCAAAACATGTCGTGACGATCGAGGAACCGATCGAGTTCGTGCACGACAACAAAAGAAGCACCATAACTCAGCGGGAAGTCCCGACTAATTCCAGTTCATTTGCCGCTGGCCTCAAAGCCGCCTTGCGCGAAGACACCGATATTGTGCTGGTGGGAGAAATGCGCGACCTCGAGACCGTTTCACTTGCTCTTACCGCTGCCGAGACGGGCCTTCTCGTATTCGGCACGCTGCACACAAACAATGCGCGTAAAACCGTCGACCGAATGGTGGACGTTTTTCCCGCCGATCGTCAACCCCAGGCTCGTGCCATGCTCGCGAACTCACTGCGCGGCGTGGTTGCGCAATTGCTCTTAAAGAGGTCAGATCGGCCGGGGCGAATTGCAGTGAACGAAATTCTAATCTCGAACGCTGCTGTTGCAGCGATCATTCGCGAGGGAGCAACGCAAAAGCTCCAGGACGTGATTGTCTCAGGCAAAGCGCAGGGGATGCAATTCATGGACGACGCCATCTGGGCGCTGCTTGAAAAAGGCATCGTCTCCCCTCACGAGGCCTTCATGAAAGCCATCGACAAAAGTCGCTTCAGTCCGTTTCTCTCTCCGGAGGAAGAAGCGCTCGGCAACGCCGCCGGCGCAGTCCGGGATGATGAAAAACGGCTTCCCGGTAATTTTGTAAAACCGATCGGCACTCGTGCGCGGGTAGGAATGCACTGAGAAAGAAGCTGCTCAGGGCAGACGGCAATTTTCCTGGCCAATCTGCCCAAAGGCATTCACCATCCGCGGCGGTATGAAGCCATTATTTCTAATCAAACATCGGCGGTGAGTTTAACACCGCAGTTGCATACCGCGCGCGTGAAGACCATCAAACCGAGAACCACAATACCGCTGTAGGCGGCCTCGACGTCACAAATGGCAGTTAGCGACCAGTAAAATTGTAGGCGTGCCAGACGCCACCATACGACAGCGTTTTACAGAAACGCCCTACAAACGAGGCGACCAACCGTCTCCACGCACCACCTGTGCAGCGTTAGTTCACGTCCATCACTAGCACGGCGGTACCCTTCAACTCACCGGCGCGAAACCGGTCGAGCGCAACGTTAGCCTCTTCCAACCGGAATGTTTCCGTCTTCGTTAGCACACGAACCCGCGGGACGATGTCGAAAAATTCATCCCCATCGCGGCGGGTCAGGTTTGCTACAGACGTAATGATCCGTTCTTCCCATAGGTCTGCATAGGGAAAGGAAGGGATATCGCTCATGTGAATTCCGCCGCAGACTACAATGCCGCCTTTGGCGAGCGCGCGCAGCGCCGCAGGTACGAGCGGGCCGACCGAGGCAAAGATAATCGCAGCATCGAGTTTCTCCGGCGGCAACTCGTCAGAACCGCCGGCCCAATTTGCGCCAAGGGCTTTCGCGTTTTGCTGTGTTTCCATGTCGCCCGGTCGCGTAAATACGAAAAGGTCGCGCCCCTCGTAAAGCGCGATCTGCGCGATCAGATGCGCGGCATTACCAAAGCCATACATGCCGAGTCTGCGCGCATCTCCGGTTTTGCGATAGGACCGATAACCGATCAGCCCCGCACAAAGCAGCGGCGCAACCTCGACATCATCATAACGGTCGGGCAAATGAAAACAGAATCGAGCATCGGCAACAGTAAACTCGGCGTAGCCGCCATCGATGGTGTAACCCGTAAAACGCGCTTGATCGCACAAATTTTCCCGGTTCGATCGACAAAAAGCGCATTTGCCATCGGTCCAGCCGAGCCAGGGAATGCCAACACGGTCGCCAACTTGAAATTTCGAATTTAGTTCTTCTCCGATCTCTTCCACATGGCCAACAATTTGGTGACCTGGTATCAGCGGCAGTTTTGGGTCCGGTAATTCGCCATCGGCCACGTGAAGATCGGTCCGGCACACCGCGCACGTTGCGATTCGCACCAACAGTTGCCCCTTGGACGGTCTTGGTTTCTCTACGTCGCGGAGTTGGAGCGCTTGCCGCGGCTTATCCAGAACCATAGCACGCATGGGCTTCGCCACGGTAAAGCGTTAAGAGGTTAAAAAGTTAAATCAATGGGCGACGGCTGGTTCAGGTCGCATCTCTCCCCTGGCGGGTTCGCCCTCATGATGGGTGTGCGCGCTGCGGAGAAACGGTACCTTGTCGAGCACGTGTTCCTGGAACCATTCGAGCCAGAGATAAATGACTGGTGTTACAAACAGCGTAATCAGTTGGGAGAAAATCAGACCGCCGACGATCACTAGACCGAGCGGGCGGCGCGATGCGGCGTCCTGGCCGAATCCGAGCGCGATGGGGATTGCGCCCATGAGCGCAGCGAGCGTGGTCATCATAATGGGACGAAACCGCTCCATACTGGCTTCGTGAATGGCCGAGCGGAGGTCCCAGCCTTCGTCGATTCGTTGCAAGGCAAAATCGACAACCATGATCCCATTCTTCTTCACGATACCTAACAACAGAAAGAGTCCGATCACACTATAAAGTGAGAGCACTGAATGAAAGAGATACAATGTGGCCAATCCGCCCACCACTGCGGGCACGATCGCCGGGAACAAGACCGTGAATGGATGCACGTAGCTTTCGTAAAGAATTCCCAGAATTACATACATAACAAAGATCGCGGCGAGCAGCAGCAGGGGCAGAGAACGGAACAGCTGCTGGAACACGAGCGTTTCTCCCTGGAAAATACCCTGCACGGTGGGGTGTTGCGGATGGATTTGTGCGAAGGCGTCCTCGATGAACTTGGTGGCGTCGCCGATGGCGACGTCTGGTAACAAATTGAAGTTAAACGTGACGCTGGTGAATTGGTTTAAATGGTTCACAGCTTGAGGGCCGATAACTTCCTTTGTTGATGTTACAACACGCATTGGGATGAGATTCGACATGTTACCTGTGGTGGTGGTTATGGTTCCCCCACCCGAGCCACTTGCGCTGAAGTTGCCGCTGGTGCTGCTGCGGACATACAGATCGTCCAAGTCGTCAGGGTGCGCCCGCTCCTTGTCTTTGACTTCGAGAATGACCTGATACTGGTCGTCCGGTTCCTTGATAAGATAGACGTAGTTTTGCGAGTAAGCGTTACGCAACAGGCTTTGGATCGCCGAAGTAGAACTGGCGAAGCCTTTGAACTGCTGAAGTTTTGCCATCAACTGGTCGGCCACGGCATAAACGTCCTCGGGGACGATGCCGCTAATCGTGTAGGCGTACTGCCCCTGGGCCTGGCTCGTGGCCCCGACGCTGATTTGCAGCACGGGACTTGGCGTTAACACGGCGGTGATGCCGGGAATAGAACCAAGCGATTTTTGCAGTCGCAAAATGATTTGAGCGACAGGCGGACGCTCGCTACGCGGCTTCAGAAAAAGAAACAACAGGCCCTGCGACAATGGGGTGCGCGAGGAAAAACCAGCGAGTGTGAAAAATTGCCCGACGGCTGGATCCTCTTGGAATTTCTTATTGACCTCCGCCTGATACGTCCGCATCTGCTCGGGTGACGAGCCTTCCTTGGAGATGAATACGCCGCGAATGAAACCGCTGTCGCCAGGTGGCAACAACGTGAAGGGTAAATGGGTGAAGAAGAACCACAGACCAAGAATACAGGCCACGAGGACCGGCACAGTGAGCCACGCACGATCGAGAAACCAGTCGAGCGCGCGACCGTAAACAGCGATCACACGTTTGATGAAATTGCTGGTGTGCCGTTCCATCCAGGCGCGCTTGTGGCCCGCTTTGCGCTCTCCCAAGATGCGCGCGCACATCAGCGGCGTGAGCGTCAACGAGACAAGCCCCGATGCAAGAATCGCCACGATAATCGTGACGGAGAATTCGCGGAAAATGCGACCGAGCAGTCCGGGGATGAAGACGAGCGGAATGAAAACCGCTGCAAGCGAAAGGGTCATCGACAGGATGGTAAAGGAAATTTCGCCGGCACTGTTGAATGTGGCCTTCAGGATTGACTCGCCGTGCTCGGCTCGGCGGACGACGTTTTCCAAAAACACGATCGCGTCATCGACAAGGAA
>QHPC01000097.1 GCA_003218915.1 Verrucomicrobiota bacterium | reverse complement strand
AGATTGTCCCCTGCAGAAAACCCTAAGGCGATGTTGTTGCTGCCGTTTTTATTGTTAAGGAGCGCATTGGCCCCAATTGCCGTGTTGAAGTCCCTGGTGGTATTGCTGATGAGCGCTTGATCGCCGCTGGCTGTGTTAGCGCTACCGGTGGTGTTCACTTGTAACGTATCAGCGCCATTTGCCGTGTTGGCGTTGCCGGTCGTGTTCGAAAACATGGCCGACACACCGATGGCGATGTTGTTGCTGCCCTCTGTGTTGCTAAAAAGCGCTGCCTGACCGATGGCCGTGTTGTTGCCGCCCTCTGTGTGCTAAAAAGCGCGAACACTCCATTGGCCGTGTTGAGACTGCCCGTGGTGTTGTGAAACAGCGCGCGGTCTCCGGTAGCCGTATTAGAGAAGCCCTCGTTGTTGGAAAAAAGCGCGAACGCTCCGTTGGCCGTGTTGCTTTCCCCGGTGGTATTGCTTAAAAGCGCGCCAGCCCCTGTAGCCGTATTCCCGTTTGCGGCGTTGGCTAGGAGCGCCCCGGCGCCAGTAGCCGTGTTGAAATTGCCGTCCGTGACGGCTCTGAGCGAAAACAGCCCCACTGCTGTGTTGAATGTGCCGGTAGTGAGACTCAAAAGAGCGTTTTGCCCTTCTGCTGTGTTGCCGCCGGGATAGCCACCATCTGGCGGCGGACTGACCGCTTGCGCTCCTTGGACAAGCGCAAGTGTGATGAGAATGGAAGCGGAACGGGAACGGAGAATGGTGAGAAGTGAACAAGTGATTACTGTCTTCATGGTTGTTATTTCCTTCCTTATAGTTTGTTATTTTAGTTTGTTAGAGACTCCCTGCGCCACTCGCGTGAGGGGAGCGCCGATCAAGGCGCGTTCCCCTTCACGCGATTGTCTGTCGGTAAACCGCTGTTACGGGAGTGGGGCGCCAGGAAGAAAATTCTTCGAAGACATCGCCGCGACTCCGGACTCACCGTCTCCATCGAAGTGTCCGGGAGCAGAACCGGGTACGCAATCTTCATCATCGTTTGGATCGGCGAACCAGAACACCACGTGGTTCAGATCGGTACGGACCCCGGTGATGTTGTTAAAGGCGAAAGCCTCATCGATGATGGCATCCACGCGGACATGCCCTGTGCCCGCCGCATTCGTGGTGAAGTCCCCGATATACTGAACCGCGCCGAAGGGAGGCACCGGCATTTCGGTCAGGAAGACCGCAAAGGTCGTATTGGGCCGCAGGCCGTGGGCCCTCAAATCCAGGGTATCCACGCCGCGAATCTCCTCCCTCGGAAAAACGGTAACTCTCGCCACCGCGTCCGGTAGGCAGATTGCGATAGGATCTGAAGCTGGTACCAGGTTGAAGCCAAACGGCTCTGCATGAGCAGCCACGGGGTTGAACATGAGTGTTAAACCAAGAGTGGCCATCGCCAGCAAGAGCGAATGTCTCGTGCGAGGTGCGGAGGTGGGATTTGAAGTTTCCAACGGCGGTATAGTTCCGCGTCGGCTAGTGGTTGAGTTGTTTTTGGATTGTTTAGTTTGCATAGGTTTTTCTTGTTTTAGGTTTGCTTTCTGTTTTGGTTTTTCCGGCGTGTCTGTTGTTGTGCCGGTTCATTCGGTAAAGCGGAAAAGCCGCCTGAAACCCGCCACGACTGCGCAGTTTTTTTGATCGCCTCCGGCTGTGCTGTAAAATTCCCTCGACCGTGTTAGAATTTGCGGCGTCGAGCAGCCTGTATGACGACGCCCCCATCCACGCGACAAGAGGTCACCCGGCTGCTTGGCGACTGGAGCGGCGGAGACGAGGGAGCGCTGGAGAAGCTGTTCCCGCTGGTGCAACCCGAACTGCATCGGCTCGCCCACCATTACATGAGCCGTGAGCGCGCCGGCCACACCCTGCAAACCACCGCCATTCTCGATGAAGCCTACCTGCGGCTGGTCGATAATACGAAGCCGGTCTGGCAAGGCCGGAGCCACTTTATCGCGGCGGCCGCGCAGTTGATGCGGCGCATCATGGTTGACCATGCCCGTGAACGCCACTCACTCAAGCGTGGCGGAGGCGCGCTGAAAGTAACCTTGGATGAAGCTGCGTTAGTAACGGAAACGCGATCGGAGGAATTACTCGCCCTCGATGAAGCGTTGGATAGGTTGACCGCGCAGGACCCGCGTAAAAGTCAGATTGTTGAACTGCGCTACTTCGGCGGTTTGACGGTCGAAGAGACGGCTGAATTCCTGAAACTCTCTCAGCGGACGGTGGAGCGCGAGTGGACCATGGCCAAGGCCTGGCTTTACCGGGCGCTGAGCGGGGAAGAAAACTGATGAAGGCTGAGCGCTGGAAACAGGTCAACGATCTTTTCCAGTCAGCCGTCGAACGTGCGCCCGGGGAGCGGGCCGCGTTTCTTGATGAGGCTTGTCACGGTGACGACGGCCTGCGCCGCGAGGTGGGGACTTTGCTCACCTCTTATGAGCGGTCGGAGAATTTTATTGAATTACCGGCCTTCCAGGTCGCTCCCGAGCTTGTGACTAACGACAGGGCCGACGCATTGGTTGGAAAATTGATTGGTCATTACCGGATCGAGTCACTCATCGGCATTGGCGGCATGGGCGAAGTTTATCTCGCGCGGGACGAGCGACTCGGGCGCAAAGCCGCGCTCAAGCTTCTCCCAGATAGCCTGACGACGGACGAGACGCAGTTGAGCCGGTTCAAAAATGAGGCGCGGAGTGCCTCGGCCTTAAATCATCCGAACATTCTAACCGTTTACGAGATCGGCACGGAGGGGAACCGGCAATTCATCGCGACGGAGTTCATCGAAGGCATTACCCTGCGCGCGTCGATCGCGGGCGGGAGGATAAATCCGCATGCGGCGCTGGAAATTGCCATGCAAGTGGCCTCGGCGCTGGCCGCGGCGCACGAAGCTGGCGTCGTGCACCGCGACATCAAACCGGAGAACATCATGCTACGACCGGATGGATACGTGAAGGTGCTCGATTTCGGGATTGCCAAACTAACCGAGCAAAAACCGGGGTCGGACGAGCATACAGGCAAAGCAACGGCGACGCTGCAAACGCGACTGGGGTTAGTATTAGGCACGGCGCATTACATGTCTCCGGAACAGGCACGCGGCCAGAAAGTAGACGCGCGCTCGGATATTTGGAGCTTGGGCGTGGTGCTCTACGAAATCGTGGGAGGGAACCCGCCGTTCCGCGGCGAAACTCCAAGCGACTGCATTGCCTCCATCCTGACAAAGGAGCCACCGCCCTTATCAGGCGAGCTGCCGGATGTTCCGCTCAAACTCGAATCCATTCTGCAAAAGGCTTTGCGCAAAAATCGCGATGAACGTTACCAGACGATTAAGGAGATGCTTGTTGACCTCCGCATTCTCAAAGAGCAACTGGCAGCCGAAAGCTCCTTCCTGCAAACCAAAGCGCGTCCCGGATCTATCGTCAGCAAAATCAAAAGTCATAAGCGCGGTGTGTTACTCACTCTGGCGGTGGCGCTCCTGGCGACCGCGGCAGTTGCCTATTCTTTCT
>QHPC01000016.1 GCA_003218915.1 Verrucomicrobiota bacterium | reverse complement strand
AATGGAAACTGCCATCGGGATGGAAAGTCGGCGAGATTCAATGGCCAATTCCCCTGAAAACAATCGATCCGGGCGACATTGAGACTTACGGCTATGAAAATGAAGTCCTGCTGATGCAGGAAATCACGCCGCCTCAGAAGCTCGACGATCCAACAGTAAAGCTTTCAGCTGAGGCAAACTGGCTTGTCTGCGAGAAAATCTGCATTCCTGGCAGCGCAACACCGCAGCTGGAGTTACCGGTATCGACAACGAGTCAGCCGGCGAACTCGGAAGTCTTCGCGCGCTACCGGCGTTTATTGCCTCAAAACTGGCCAGAGTCGAACGCGGCGACGGCAAACTGGAGTCGGATTGGACGTGATCTTCGTCTAAAAGTTACGAGCGAAACTCTGGCCAATTATCCGGCGCTGGACTTTTTCCCGTTGCCAGAACAAGGCGTTGTTGTCGGTCATCCAACGATCGAATCACACAATAGGAATGAGATTGTCTTTCGAATCCCGATTGAGTCTTCCGAAAAAAGCCTGTCGTCCATCGCGGGCCTGGTCGTTTATTCGCAGCACCCAAATGGAGAGGACCGCGCGTCATGGCGAATTTCAGCGGCCCCGACTGTTGCGGCGACTAGTGGCGCGCCCACCCGCGGAATCTTCACTTTTCTGCTCTTCGGATTTCTCGGCGGCATCATTTTGAATTTGATGCCGTGCGTGTTGCCGGTGATTTCGCTGAAAATCTTTGGATTCATTCAACAGGCTGGCCAAAGCCGGCGGAAAATTTTGCGGAGCGGGATTGCGTTTACGGTGGGAATATTCGCTTGGTTCATCGGACTTGCGCTGCTTCTGGTTGTCCTCAAAGGCGCCGGACGCGATGTGACGTGGGGAGGATTTCAATTCACGAACGCCTATTTTGTTCTTGGGCTGAGTGCGATTGTCCTCGTGTTCGCGCTGAATCTCTTTGGCGTGTTCGAAATTTCGCTGCCACAAGGCATGACGCGCGGGTTGCTTTCAACCACCGAGCGCAAAGACGATTTGGGCTCGTTCTTCCAAGGCATATTCGCGACTGTCCTGGCGACACCGTGCACTGCGCCGTTCCTTGGAACCGCGCTCGGCTTTGCCTTCTCGCAATCGCCCGCAGTTATCCTAGCGATGTTCGTTGCGATTGCTGCCGGGATGAGCGCGCCGTACCTGCTTTTGAGCGCCCAGCCCGCCTGGCTGCGATTTCTGCCAAAGCCGGGCCCTTGGATGTTGCATGTGAAACAATTCATGGGCTTTCTGCTGCTGGCCACGCTGCTGTTTCTTCTTTACGTGCTGGGTGCTCAGCGCGGCTTGGAAGGAGCGATTTGGGCGAGCTGCTTTCTGCTGGTGATTAGTGTCGCCTGCTGGATGAAAGGCGCGTTCGTTCTGCCAACTGCATCAGCGCTGAAGCGAGCTGTCGTGCTTGGGCTCATGCTCGTGCTCGTAGTCGGAAGCGGCATTTATTTCATCGGCGGCAAATTTCGATCTACCACGGTCGGATTGGCTGACTCGCGACTCCGTGGAGACTGGCAGGCGTTCACACCGGAGCGGTTGCAAACTGAATTGGACCAGGGCCATTCCGTGTTTGTCGATTTTACGGCCGCGTGGTGCATTACTTGCAAATTTAATGAGGCAAACGTGCTCGAGAGCGCGGAGGTGCGAGACGCGTTCCAGCGTCACGCGATTGTGAAATTGAAAGCCGATTGGACTAACGGCGACCCAACGATCACGAAATTATTGCAAAGGTTCGGCCGCCCCGGCGTTCCGCTGTACGTGCTCTACCCCGGAAAAAACGAGGAACCGATTGTTTTCCCGGAGGTGCTCACCAAAGGCATGGTCCTGGAAAAACTCCAAACTGCCGCGCGCAGGGTTGCCGCAGAGTAGGATTTCTGGGGATGTACGCTCAAGTCATCGCGCCTGTTCCACAGGCTACAGTTGTGTTTCCGCTGTCCTTTGCCAATATGTTGATTGCAAGAAAATTGAACTACCTTAACAACTTCGTTTTCTAATCCGTTTATGAATAAAAAAATACCTTTAACCGTTTTCACATCACTGATCGCTGCTGCAGTCTTCGCCTTAGAGCCGCCGCCGGTGGGAAGCGCTGCTCCGGATTTTTCGCTGCCCGACGCGAAAGGTGAGACGCATTCACTTTCCCAATACAAGGGCAAGTACGTCGTGCTCGAATGGTTTAATCCGGAATGCCCGTTTGTTAAAAAGCATTACGGCACCGACAACATGCAAAAATTGCAGAAAGAATACACAGACAAGGGCGTGGTTTGGCTGACCATCGATTCCAATGCGCCCGGTACTGAAGGCAATTTGACGCCGGAACAGGCTCAGAAAGTCGCAACCTCCTGGAAGACGCAGCAAACTGCGTTGCTTCTCGATCCGGACGGCAAAGTGGGTCGCGCGTATGGCGCCAAGAACACGCCAAACATGGTGATAATCAATCCTGACGGCAAAATCGTTTACCATGGGGCGATCGATAGCAAGGCGACGCCCAACCCGGCGGATATCCCCAGCTCGACAAACTATGTTAAGGCGGCGCTGGATCAATCATTGGCAGGCAAATCGGTCTCCACGCCGCAAACCAAACCATACGGTTGCTCGGTAAAGTACAAGTCCTCTTAGATCCTTGAGCGGATCCCAACCGTTAATTCGCTTACCTTACAAGCGAGGGTTTAATCGAATTATGTAACGGTTTGGCATAACCATATCCATCAAGATCCGCATTTGCCTTCACGGGGTCGCTCGCGCGCGAAAACGCCGTTGCGCAGGGTCCAATGGAATTAGAAAAGCTAAAAGAGAGCGAGAGCGCGCATCTATATGCAGCGCGTATTATCCGCGGCAAGGCTTCGATGGTAAGGGCGCCGCGCTGTCTGTCGGATTATTCCGGACCGGGCTTGTAACCGGCGAATCGCACGACTGAAACATCTTCGAAATGATTTACCGGTCCGGGCGCAGCAATTGTTTCCACCTTTTCTTGCTCCGCGTGATCCAGCAGGAGCGTGGTAACCTGTTGGTTCCACCAAGATAAATACGACCCCATCCACCATCCAGTGGGCATTTCGGATGGTCGCGGCGGCAGCGGAGTTTGCCCAGGTGGCGCATCCCTCCAACGCGCGATAGGTATGCTCCCCACCAGCCAAACATCGTGCCCGCTGGTCAGAGTGACAGTTATCGCACGTAACACCGGAGTCATCGCCTCCGGTTGGTTCATTTCTGCTATTACCAGATCTATGCGATGTACCTCATGGGAGTCGATCGGAGGTACACTGAGCCATTGAGCCTGACCCCGGTAATACCGATCAAACGTGAGACCCTCCCATGCGTCCTGGACCACGATGAGGTCACCCGCTGAAGCGTTGTGGCTCAGAAAAGCCGCAACCACATCTAAATTGCTCCGACGGGTGTGCGCTTCCGCCCAAGCCGGTCCGGCGTTTAATATCATCATCATCACCAGGAAACCGATGCGCAACAATCCCCAAGGATGGAGTGCCGACCAGCTGGCAGTTAAGATGCCGTCGAGCGAAATAGCGCAAAGGATGAGGACTTCGACGTAATACCATGGTTGCAAGAAGAACTGCAATTTCAGCAGGAACGCAAAATACCCGATAGTTCCCAGAACCATGCCGGTAACACAGAACAGTGCCAGATCGGACCGCTCCGGAATGGGGCTCTTCGAGGCAACTTTGGGTTTGGCCGTCTGGAGTGCATGCTTCCGTTGCAGCATTATGACGGCGACTATGATCCCTGCCAGCCAAAGCCCGCTCCAAATCCAGATTTGCGGACCGTAGGTACCGTCAAGATTGGCACTGCTTCGGGCGGCCAGTGCGTCGCGAAGTCCATTCCAAAGGGTGGCAGGGTCAAAGAACGGCGAGCGCAAGAACGGTAGGTATTCCGGAACCCGATGGACAATCGGCGAATAAACCAACAAAGATATGCCAGCCATCAGACCGATGCCCGCCATCGTCCAAACTATTTTCCACTGTTGCCGTCGAATTGCCAGCAGGGCCCCGGCGGCCAGCATTGCTCCGAGAAAGATCACGTCGTAGTAGACACATTGGACGAACAGCAGGCAGATAAAACCGGCTGAAAAAATCCGCGACTTCGTCGGAGACTCTACGAGCTGCCAGATCTTGCCGAAGCTGAGCACTAGCAGACAAGCCGCCAGACCGTAGGCACGATTCGCTCCCACGACAAAAATGAACGCGGGCAAACCACCCAGCAACGCGATACTCAAAATGGGCGCGCGTCCCCCAATCCAACGCTGGCATAGCCACAGCGACGTGAGAAAGAACAAACCAATACCCAGTCCCAAAATACGGATGTCCATATCGCCATCAGTCATCCCCAACATGCCGCATCCGCGCACCAGTAACGGCCAGAGCAGCGGGCAAGATTCAAACTGCAGGTTGTGCCAGATGTCTCCGAGCGATGGCATGCGCGCCAGATTGAAGGTGTTGGTTTCATCACGCCACAAGGGTCCGGCATTCATCGCCGTCAACACCAGCAAGATGGCCGAGAAGGCAGTATTGATCAGCGCTGCCGCGGTTTCTGTTCCAGGTTTTGGTATTCGCCTCACGGACATTGCCTGAGATTGGTCGATGCAGCTATCCTCCGTCAATTAGCGACTCGGAAGAGGGCGACCGAAATCTGTTCACCGGATTCGGGTAATAAATCGCCAGCAACAATTTCTTGATTTCTTTCAACTCGCTAGGCGTTTTGCCAGGTAACGCCATGCGGGAGCATTGGCTTTATTATCGTTCTCAGAGACAAAACGGTTTGCGCTGCCAAAGACTTCTTCTGAGAATCGCACCATGCAAATCGCAAACGCCTGTTCGACGCGTCGGATTTTGGATCGGCGAGAAATCGAATGGGCGATCGGCGCACTGATTACAGCCGCAGGCGTCTATTTGCACTGGGTGAACCTTCGCTCAGCTGGAGCGCTGTGGCGCGACGAAGCCGGCGTCGTAAGCATCGCGACCATGCCGAATGCCCATGAGATGTGGTCCAACCTCGGCCACGAATCCTGTCCGATTCTATTTCCAGCCCTGCTTCGCGCCTGGTCCTTCAGCCTGGGTGGTAGTGATGCAGCGTTGCGGGTGTTCGGCTTCATAGTCGGCCTGCTGATGCTCGGAGCGGTGTGGTTGAACGGCTGGTTCTTGCATCGCTCTGCGCCGCTGATTGCGCTCGGTCTGTTGGCGGTGAACCCGAGCGTTGTGCGTTGGGGCGATTCACTGCGCGCGTACGGATTAGCGAGCGTGCTGATGCTCGTCACATTCGCGGTCGTCTGGCGTTTCGCCCGCGCGCCCGAGCTCAAACGCTGGCTTGCCGCTGGCTTGGTGGCGATGATCAGCGTCCAGTGCCTGTTTCAAAATTCGTTTTTGCTGCTCGCGGTTTGTGCCGCCGCTGCTGCGATGAGGGTGCGGTGTCACGATTTCAAAAACGGGCTTGCCGCGCTGGCGATCGGGGTGCCAGCTGCGATATCTTTGCTGCCATATCGCGTAGCTATTCGCGAGGCGCAGGACTGGTCGGTGCTGTCGCAGATCGGTTTCCTTCCGGCGTTGATATGGTCGAATCTTTCGGTCGCGATGGCGCCGATCTTTCCCTGGCTGCGGTGGTTGTGGATCGCGCTGGCAGTCGCCGCGATTGTGCATTGCGTGAAGAGCGCACGCATCTCGCCGCTTGCGCCGCCGAAGGAGGATGCAAACAGCGCTGTGTTCTTCGCCGGGACTGCTTTGATCGGAGGTCTGGTCAGCTTCTCGATATTTTTGTGGATCGCGAAAATGCCGACGCAGGTCTGGTATTTTCTGCCGCTAACGACCTTTGGCGCGGTCTGCATCGACGCCGCGCTCGCAAACTGGCCTGCGCGCTGGCAGTTTTGGCGGTGCGCACTTGCAATTCTCGCGCTTCTTTGTTTGCCAGGTGCGCGTGAACTTATCTCCTATCGACAGACGAACATGGACCTGGTCGCCGGCGTCCTACAAGAACAGGCCGATCCGCGCGATCTAATCATCGTGCATCCGTGGACATTCGGCGTGTCGTTTGATCGCCAGTATTCGGGTCCGACGCCATGGACTACAATTCCACCACTCGCGGACCATCGATTCCATCGTTACGATTTGTTCAAGGCGAAGATGATCTTGGAAAATCCCGCGCAACCAGTATGCGACCAAATCGCAGCCACGCTTCGCGCCGGGAACCAGGTGTGGCTGGTCGGAGATATTCCGCTGAGCCAAACACCGCCACCGCAAATCCAGCCTGCGCCAAACAATCCGTGGGGATGGCTCGACGATCCTTACTCCGACGTCTGGGGCGCGCAGGTCGGCTATTTTGTTGCCATTCACGCCACGCGGGGTGAAGTCATTCCGATTCATTCGCCGAATCTCATAAGCCCGCTGGAAAATGTGTCGGTGGTGGCTGTAACCGGCTGGCAGGAACCTCCCGCGGCGCCGGCAATTGGTTCTGAGTCCACAGAAAAATGACGAGACCGGGAGCGAATGTTGGTGGCATCCAGACGATCCTGCTGGCAGCTGGCATCGTTCTAATCGTAGCGGCAGTAAGAGCTCCGCTTTTGTCGATTCCACTTGAACGCGATGAAGGTGAGTACGCCTATATCGCATGGCGGCTCGGATACAATGAATTGCCCTATCGGGATTGGGTCGACCAAAAGCCGCCAGCTGTTTTTTACATCTATCGGCTCGCGTTGAGCCTGCCCTTCGAATCTGTTCGTGCGATTCATTTCGCGGGATTGTTATTTGCCGCGGCTTCCGCGTGTGCGCTCTTTTTCCTAGGGCTGCGATTCATGGATCGTTTTTGGGCTTGGCTGGGGGCAGCGCTCTTCGCGCTTCTAGGCGCAGATCCGTTGGCGCAAGGAACGGCGGCGAATACCGAGATCTTTATGTTATGCCCGCTCATCTTTTCGCAAATCGCCTTTTTTATCGCAGCAGCAAAAAACCAGCGCACCGTTTGGTTAATGGTACTCGCCGGCGCATTAACTGGGATCGCCGTCATGTTCAAGCAGGTAGCAATTGTGAACTGGTTCTTACTCGCTGCTGCCTATCCGATTTTTGCCCGAGGAGAGAAACGTTGGCGAAGCGCAATTTCATTTATTGCTTGGTCAGCGCTGGGCCTGTTAATCGTGCTGGCCCTGGTGTTGTTCTATTTCTGGCGGCATGGCGGATCGCACGAGTTTGTCGATAACGTTTTCACTCACAACTTGCAGTACATCGCTGGTATTGGAGCGCCAGCGCGGCTTGAATATTGCTGGGGCACGCTCACCATCCTCGCGCGAACCCAAGCGACTGTTTGGGCATTCGCCACAGTCGGCTTGGCTGGGCTTTTCACATCGGGAAGAGTCAAGTGGTCCGTTTTTTTGGTGGGCTGGCTTATCACAAGTGCCATCGGGGTGAGTGCGAGCGGATATTTCTTTCCACACTACTTTCAGCAGCTGCTTCCGCCGCTAGCTCTGGCAGCTGCCGCTGGCGCCGAATGGTTCGATGGTATTAAATTGTGGAAAATTCGGAAGCGGTGAGAAAGATTTACCCCGGCAATTTTTTCGCCGAGATGCCCGAGTTTGCACAGCGAATCGAAAACGTGACACCACCGGAGGCCCCTGTATTTATTTTCGGTGCTGAGTCGGAACTGTTATTCTATGCACATCGCCGCTCAGCCACACGCTATATCTTTCTATTTCCGCTGTACGGCCCATACGGTGGGGTGCGCGAGAAGCAAACTGCGGCGACGATGGAAATCGAACGTGCTCGACCCTTGACAGCGGTCTATCTGCCCAATGCCCTCTTCTTCGTTCCAAGCACCGACCAGTATTTCACCCAATGGAGCATGTCGTATCTGCAGGAGAATTTTTATGCCGACACGTGGCTGATTGCAGACGAACTCGGTGAGGCGCGAATCGAAACGGTCGCCCCCGGGCGGGAAGCAAATCCTTTGCCTGCCGGACAGCAACTCATTGGCGCAATCTTAACGCGAAAACTAACTAGCCCGCCATAATTTAAGTAGCGTCCGATTCCATCTGTATCATTTAGTTAGCATCGCTACTTAGCCCCGACGTGGTGCGAGCCGTGACAGCATCCGAAGGACGGGCATCGGAGTTATGCGAACGAGAAACATCCCGAGTTTCATCGGGAAGCCCGGAATAACAAGCGGTCGGTTCGCCTCCAATGCCGTAAGCGCTTCGCGGACGACTTGTTCTACTGGAACGAAAACGAACTCCGGGCCGGTATCCGGTTGAGCGCCCAGCCGTTTGGCGACTTCCTGAAATTCCGTGTGTACGGGACCCGGACAAAGAGCGCAGACGCTTACGCCTGTCCCCTGAAGTTCCGCCCGAAGCGCTTCAGAGAAGCTTGTGACGCAGGCTTTGGTTGCCGCGTAAACGGCAAAGCCGGGAATCGGAAGAAATCCAGCCGACGAGCTAACGTTCAGAATGCCGCCACGTCCTCTGGCGATCATTCGTGGAAGTAAGTGGCGGGTGAGTGTGGTCAGGGCGACGATGTTTACGAACGTCATTTGCTTGTTGCGAATTGGATTGCTCGTTGCGAAGGCGCCGCTGTCGCCCAATCCGGCATTATTGATCAAGAGATCGACATCAATCCTTTCATGATCCAGCCATGCCAGCAGTTCATTCAGTTGTGCAAGATCTGCGAGATCAATTTTGCGAAACGAAACCGCGAGATTCGGATACTGGCGATTTAGTTCGTTGCGCAGTTCACTGAGCCTTTGCTCGCGGCGCGCAATTAGAATGAGTGATCGTGCGCGACTGCCAAGTTGGCGCGCAAATTCGCGGCCGATTCCAGCGGAAGCGCCGGTGATGAGCGCGTTACAGCCTTCGAGTTTCATTTGATGTTGTAGCCGAGGGCGTTGACCTCGGCTTGCCAACGTAGGCAGCTTCCTTTCTGCCGCGGTCAGCGCCCGCGGCTACAACACCGCTGCTATTCATCAAATGCAAATCCTTGAGTTCATGCTTCGTCAATGCCCGCCAATGCCCGCAGGGCAAATCGCCGAGGCGAAGATTCCCGACTCGAACGCGCACAAGATGTTTGATGCGGTACCCGACGGCCTGGAACATGCGCCGAATCTGCCGATTTATTCCCTGCCGCAAGATAAGGCGAAGACGCGTAGGCGAGAGGGAACGAAGGCGCGCAATCTTCGCGCGTTGGCCATCAAGAACAATTCCGCGCAGCAGCTTTGGAGCAAGCGACGGATCCCACGGTCGATCCAGTGTGATCTCATATTCCTTGTCGACCTTAAAACGGGGGTGAGTGAGCCGCTGGGCCAATTCACCATCGTTCGTCAGAAGCAGCAAACCTTCTGTTTGCGCGTCGAGACGTCCAACATTGAAGAGTTGAGAAAATTTTTCGGGCAGGAGATCAAAGACCGTGTCACGGGCGTGGCGATCTTTTCGAGTCGAAACGAATCCGCCCGGTTTATGCAACATGATCGTAAGGACTGGAGCGGGGCAAACAAGTTTATCATCGACTTTGACGTGGTCGCGCTCCCCTGGCTGCGCACTGAAGTTTGTGCAGATCTTGCCATTGATTGTGACGCGGCCGCGGGTGATCAACTCATCGCAATGCCGACGTGAACCAAGACCGGCAGCAGCAAGGAAGCGGTTGAGACGCACTTAAGCGAGTGAGATGTGATTGGAGAGAAGTGGGATGGACAGGCGAAAGCGCCACCCGTCACCTTTCACCAATCACTTCTCACGCTTGCAATTAAACATCTGGCTTGGTTTTGGGCAGGCCGATGACCTTCTGGCCTTCCTTCCATTGACCGCGCTTTTTCAGAAGCTCGACCCGTTCGAAGCGCTTTAACACATTGCGCCTGGCGGCGATCGTGCTGGCTCCTTTTAAACTGCGATGTTGCGACATGGGTAGGTAAAAAGTTAAAATTGTTACCCGCCTCAAGCGGGTTAAACGGGAAAAGAGCTCGCACACTAATTCAGCTCCGGAATTTTTCAAGGTGAACACATCATTCCTTTTTAACTCACTTAAGGCGGGTACCATTTTAACAAATCAACAACTCGTCATAATTGATTACTGAGCACGACGTAGGTCCCGCATTTTGTGATTTGATGGTAGATGTGAAAGTGGCTGGTTAAGATTTGCTTCCAATAATCGGCCCGGCTTTCCTCGATAATCAGATAAACCGCGTCGGGTTGACCCCATTTTTCCAACACCGCGGCTTCGTTCAAAAACATATCAATGGAAGGATTGCCCATTGGGGTCTCTTTCTCGGGTTTCTGATTAACCAGGAAAAATTTCCGGTTCAGATAAAAAATGAGGCTACTACTGTCGTCGAGCGGTCCTTCAAAGATTGTATGGGCGCCTGCATCCAGGCGCGGATTTAGAAATCGTGCCATATCAGCAAGTGAAAAATAAGGAGCGGTGTGCGCGACCGCTTCCATCATGCTGAGGCCGCCCGGGATCATCGATGCGGCAAGGGCGATGGCCGCAAGTCTCTCGCGTTGCTTGAAAATAAGGTACACGGCTACCAGCGACAAACAAATGAGCGAGATGCCAAACACCACAACCAATGGTCGAAATGCCAGCCATGTTGAAACTGGCATGTCCTGCAGCGCCTTCCAAGCCGTCCAGCGCGCGTCCATTGTCCCCCAGTTACCGTTCAGAGCGCGGGCCGCGCCCGCAAGAAAGAATACCGCGGCCGCGGTCATCGTGCCGACGAGTCCGACAGCGATTGCACCGGCGGCACGTAACCCCTGCGGTATCCGCTCCCATGCAACGGCCGCCCAGAGCGCGAATGCGCTCCACATGCTCATTGAATAATAATCCTGGCGTTGCCCCAGAAACAGCAGCGGAATAAAAACCACGCCCATCCAGCAAAGTGGCAGTGCCTCCGCGAAACTGATCTCGCGCGGTCGAATCACACGGCGCCAGGCAAAAATTACGCCGGGCAAGAGCGCAATCGACCATGGAAACCACCAGGCAAGATGCATGACCAAAAACTGGTACGCAGGCATGCCAAGGAAATCGTGTGTTTCGTCGGTAAGGCCGCGCAGATGGCCCAGCCATTCCGAGCTGATCTGATAACGAAAATACCCGGGGAAATGCCATTGTGCCCAAATGTGCCATGGTGCGACGATCAGTGCGAAAATCGCGAGATATTCCCATCGCAACAGCCCACGAAATCGTATGCGTGCTTCGCGGTAGAAGATTGAGAGGATAAGAAAAACCGTGGCGGGATAAGCGATGCCGAGCAAACCTTTGGTCAGGCAGGCGAAAGCCGAGCAAATCCAAAAGCCGGCGAACCAGATACGGCGGTTACGCCGATGCTGATAACCGCCGATCGCGCAAAAAATGGTACCCGCGATGAGCGCGCTAACCAGCGGTTCGGGCATGACGATGCGCGCGAGCAGAAATGTGCCGCACAGACTCAGATAAATCAGACCAGCGATAAAACCACGCCAGTAATCCGTGAGCTTTTCCCCGATCAGAAAGATGAGTGCGGTACAGGCGACAACCGCAAGAGCGACCGGGAGCCTGGCAGTCGCCGCACTGACGCCAAAGAGCTTAAACGAAATGATGATCAGCCAGTAGAGCAATGGGGGTTTTTGCAGCCGCGGCGCGGCATTGTTCGTAGGTAGAAGCCAATGATGCGTCTCGACCATCTCGCGAGCGGCTCCTGCGTACTGTCCTTCCGTCTGGCTGTACAAATCCCCGGAATCGATCGTCGCCACATGCAGCAGCGCGGCCAACGCAATCAGAATGACGAACAAAGCATGGCGCGTGGGCGGTGGCGGCAGCGCCGGCGGCTCGAGCAGAGTTTCTTCTAGACTTAGGCTGCGGGCGCCAGCAGTCATTGAGTGTATTTCTTGTCAGAAGTTGGAGCCTGCGATTCGCGCTGTAATTCGGCGGAATCATCGCCGCGATATTTTTCCCAGTGCTCCGGTAGACGAAGTAGCTTTCCTTCTGGCATCTCGATTAGTGCAAGCATCTGTCGGCATTGGGCGATGAGGGTGTTATCTTTGAGTCGTGTAATCTGGAATGCACACCAGAACCGTACGCGCTCCACCCGTTCCAGCCGGCCTTCGATCACGAGTTGATCTCCGAGTTTAGCCGCCCGGCGATAATCAATCTCCGTTCGGACAACTACCGGATACCTCTGATTCTCGGCCATTTCCGTGAGGGCGAGGCCAAGCTCTTCAGCAAGAAGCGTACGAGCGATCTCGATGAAACGCAGATAAGCGATGTTCGAGACAACACCTCCGCAATCGGTATCAAAAAACATCACCTGCACTTGTGTGCGAATGCGCGGAGAAACGGCCATGGCTAGATTTAGGATTTCAAATTTGAGATTTCAGACTCGCCTGTGTTTGCTTTGCTACTCGCAGCGGATGGGTTGGTGATAATTTCCGAAGGAGTTCTTCGTTGAATGCGGTTGCGCGCTTCCTCTGTTCCAACTGGCGCCGAGATTGACTACTCAGGTGCCGCGGGCCTTTAATGCCGGAATTCTGGAAATGCTCTGCCCACGCACGCAATTGTTTCGAGCAAGAGATGGCAATAGATTTCAAATTTGAGATTTCAGATCTCAAATCAGCGGACCAATTGGCTTTCTTGGCGCGTCGTTCCTTCAAGCAAAGCATAGAGCGAACCTCGCCAGCTGAACCCCGTGCGATGTAAATAAAGGTGAGGAGTTCGTTTGTCGTGCCGCGCTCGAAGCCTTCTGCGATGTTATTCGACACGGACAACCCCGCGCGATCCAATTGGTCCCTGAATCCGCGGGTGGCAGCAAAACTCCGGTGTTCCAATAGCTCCTCTGTTGCTTCGTAGAGTTCCGCAGCCCGCTGCCACACAAGCAGGTCTTCAAAACGTTCGTAAGTCATGCTCGCGAGTGTGAGATTTGAAATCTCTCAGCCAAGACCGATAGCACAGCATTGGCAACTTCCTCGACGCTGACTGCCTTCATGCAGCGGAAATCAATCGGACATTGGCGAAGAAAACAAGGGCTGCATTCGACATGATGCCGCAGGATGATGTGACCGTTGCCAAGTGGGCCAGTAAGTCGAGGCTCCGTTGAGCCGAAAATGGCAACGACAGGTATTCCCAATAATGCGGCGAGATGCATCGTGCCGGTATCGTTCGTAAGCAGTAACCGGCATTCGTGCAATTCGTCGATTAGCTGGTCAAGTGTGGTCTGACCAATCCGGTTCACACAGTGATCACCAAGCGCGGCCGCGAGCTGCTCGCCAGCCGAGGCGTCGCGCGCCGTTCCAAACAACACCCATTGGACGGGCGATTGCGCACTGATTCTTTCGGCCGCCTCGGCAAAACGCTCGGGTAACCAGCGTTTGGCGGGGCCATATTCTGCGCCGGGACAAAGACCGATTTTGATCCGTTGGCGGCCGTTGGCCATTTGGAGGCTGTCTGCTGACTGTCGAACGGCTGCTAGCGATCTGTCGGAGTTAGACGTATCCGCGCCGCATTCGCGCGAGATACGGAGAAAACGGAGCGAATGATGTTCCGGCGGCGCTGTCTTTCGTGGGACCGGCACGATTTGGTTAAGCAGCCAGCATCGCCAATGGCCGCGATAACCGACTCTTCGCGGAATTGCGGTCAGCCATGACTCCAGCGCGGCGCGCAGCGAATTCGGGAAAAGGATGGCCACATCAAAAGACGGTTCGCGCCGGAGTAACTGCACAGCTGAAAGGAGTCGGCTCCCCGACACAGGAATAATCGCATCCACTTCGGGAACCAGCTTCCATATCTGCGCAATGTTTTCTGGGGCGGCAATAGTGACTCGAGCATCGGGACGTCCGGCCTTGATTGCGCGGACAGCGGGCACGCTCATCACCGCGTCACCGAGCCAGTTGGTTGAACGAATGAGAATTCGGAATGGCTTTAGATCTTGGGATGAAACTCCCGGTGGTACATAGACGCCACGTTTGTACTGCGCCAGAAGGAAGTTAGGCTGGGGCGTTTTCCAGCGATTGTGTACCCAAAACCAATCTTCCGGCGCGACGCGAATTTGCCGTTCGATGATCTGATTGATTTCTGCAGTCAGCTCAACAACAGAGGCGCCCTTCCGCTCGAAGCGCTCGGTAAACACCAGGCGCCAGCGCGCTGGACCGGTGGTGTAAACTCCCGCAGCGATTAGCGCCGCTCGGGTCCTCCTGGCAAGTAAGGCTGGCAGCGGTGAAGTGGATGCCAGCCTTCCAAAGAAGGGTGTCCACAGTCCGTGATCGCCAGCGTGCTGATCGGACAAAACACCAACGCCACCACCGGACCGCAGCAGATCGATTACAGTTTGAAATCCCTGCTGGCGATCGAACAATTCCAGGCCAGTTTGGCTACGTGTCCGGCGCACATGCGCGTCAATGAAGCGATTGCCAAGTTTTTGATAGACACTCGCGTTGCGCACGTAGCCGACGAACTTCGGCATCAATTGCGCGAACAATTCCCATATTCCGAGATGACTCAAAACCAGCACCACAGGAACGCCGGCGCGAAATTCCCGGTCCATCGCTTCGATGTTGTCAACCTTGACCCGCTGCAGGATTTTCTCCGGCGGCATCGAGGTGAGCTTAACGCTACAGAGAAGGTTAGCGCCGAGTCTTTGGAAATGGCGGCGGACGAGCCGACGCATTTCCCGCGGGGTCTTTTCATTGGCAAACGCAATGGCAACATTGCGTTTCGCCAGGCGTCGATATTTTCCGGAAACGAGCCAGGTACAAAAACCGAGAAAGTGTCCAACGGCAAAGAGAACGCGCATTGGTATTGCGGCGGCAATTGCTAACCCTGTGCGATAGAGGAGATAAACAACGAAATCGAGCATTGCAGGACAGCCAGTATCGCAGCGCGGCGCCGCAGGGTAGATTTGCCTGCGGTCTGCTTCAACCAATATAATGTGCGCGGTGTTGCCAACCTCTTCCCATTCCTCCGACGCCGATTTCGCGCGTATAATTTCGCGAAAGTTCGTACACGGCCGATTTATCATCGTCGGGGCGAGCTCTCAGGAACTCGAGCGCCAGTTTGCTGAAGTGAAGAGAGACGCTGTCCTCATGTGGTCTCCCGGTGATCTGATGACGAAGCTGGGGCAGGGTGAGGCCGCGGCACGTTTTGAGGCCGGAGTTTGGTTTTATCCGTCAGGAGACAACGATGACGATCGCATGGTGGAAACGCTGTCGCATTGTGCAGCGAACATTGTGCTTGTTCCTTGTCCCGGCGCGGACGCTGCCACGCGCCGGCCGCGCCTGGTTCAGTGTTTCGAGCGCTTCGGACTACTTCCTGATTACGAATGCGACCTGATGGAGTTGGATCCTGCAGCCGTATGTCTTCGGCACTTACCAAGCGCAGATGCTGGCGAACTAAGGCCGAAATTGGAGACGGCTTTTGCCAGGTTCAACCGAGCGTTGGGCGACTTGAAGCGATCGCTTCAAGTCCGCGCCTCGGAATTAGAAGGCGCGCACCGACATATCGCCGCACTGGAGGAAAAATTGCTCAAACTCAAAGAATACCGGCGCGAGTTGAAATTGCTGAAAGAGCAGAAGCAAACTCTGCGGAAATCGCCTGAGCGCCGCGTGGGCCAGATATTGCTCGCGCCATATCGTTCTCCGGAAAAACTGGCGAAGACGATTTGGACAAAGCTCCATCGACCCGGACGCGAACGTCGCCGTTCTGTTGCCTCAAGCGAATACCAGGAATGGTTCGAGCGGCACCGCGCAAATACTCATGAGCTTGAGCAAATGCGAAGCGAATCGCGTGCGTTTGGTTCGAAGCCGCTCATTAGCGTCATCACGCCGGTGTTCGACACTCCTGTGCAACGGCTTGAGGAAGCAATTGAATCAGTAATCGCGCAAGCATATGAAAACTGGGAGCTCCTGTTGATTGACGATGGATCGAGCGACCGCGAGTTGTTCCGTGCGCTCCCTGTACTCGCCGCTCGCGATCGGCGCATCATATTGAAAAACCTCGGAAAACATGAAGGCATTTCGGCAGCATCGAATCAGGGACTAGCACTCGCCTGTGGGGAGTGGGTCACTTTTCTCGATCATGACGACGTCATCGAACCCGATGCGCTTTTCCAGGTTGTGAAACTGTTGCAGACCCATCCGGATGCTGATCTGATTTATTCCGATGAAGACAAGCTCGGCGAAGACGGTTTCGAGGCTCCTTTGTTTAAGCCAGATTGGTCGCCCGATTTTTTCCTTTCTTACAATTACGTTGGCCATTTAACCGCAGTGCGCCGCGATATCGTGCAGAAGGCCGGCGGCTTCCGTTCACAATTTGATAGTGCACAGGATTATGACCTGTTCTTTCGCGTGATCGAGCAAGCCAAGCGAATTCATCATATCTCTCGAATCCTATATCATTGGAGGCGATCCCAAAGCTCCAGCGCGATCAGCGTTCGTCAAAAACCGGAACAACTCGAAGCGTCGCGGCTCGCGATTGAAGATCACCTGAAGCGCCGCGGCGAGCCGGCTCGCGTCGCTGTAGACTGGCGCACCCACGCCTTCTGGGTCAGACGCAGACTGTCGGAACCGAAGAAAATTTCAGTGATCGTTTGGAGTCGCCACGGTCTCGAATCCCTCAAGCGATGCATCGAGAGCCTGACGAGCGGAACAAGTTACCCGAATTATGAGATCGTGATCGTTCAAGACGATAAAAGCCACGGCGCATCGAATTTTTTATCGCGTTTCCCCCATCGTTTGCTGCGTTTCCCAGGGGAGGCCAATGACTCCGCGGTAAAGAATTTCGCGGTAAACAAAACCAACGACCCATGGATTCTTTTCATGGATGACAGCATCGAACCGATCGAACCGGATTGGCTGACAATCATGGCCGAGCATATCCAGCGAGGCGAAGTCGGAGCCGTCGGGCCGCGATTGCTAAGTCCGACGGGCATTATTGAACAGGCGGGAACAGTCGTGGGTGTCAATCACACTGCGCAACCCGCGTTTCATGCTTTTCCGGCAGAACATCCCGGCGCGAATCGCCAGTTGCAGGTGACACGAAACTGCAGCGCTGTCTCGAGCTCGTGTATGCTCACGCGGCGTGAGGTTCTTCAGCAAACGGGCGGATTCGATGCAAGTTTGCGAGGCACGTTGGCCGATGTTGATCTTTGCCTGAAAATGCGGCAAGCGGGTTATTTGATTGTTTACACTCCGTTTGCAAAACTTTGCTGGCATGAAGTGCCATCAGATGAGATCGACGTGAAGGGTGAGGCGATTATGCGCGAGCGTTGGGCGGACGTTTTACAGAGTGATCCTTATTACAATCCAAATCTTTCTCGCGAACGGGCCGATTTCTCGCTAGGCAAATTAAACATTGGCTGAATCGAAATGAGTAAGCGCGAAATAAATCTGTGGGAAGGTATCGACGTTGGCGTGCGAAAGAGTCTAAACACGCGAGATTACCGCGCTGCATCCTTCACCCAGGAGCTTTCACAACGCGGCGTAGACGCCGGCGACCTCGCCGCTGCGGATCGCGGCCAGCGCGAGATTAAGGACGCGTGGATTCCAGGCGTGGAAATTTTCGCCCGAAAAGTTCACCCGCAGCGGCACCGTGGACTTTTTGGGGAATTTGTGCGGCGCGACGAAGGCATTCTCGCGCGGATTGGCCTCTGGCCCAGGCAATGGTCGGCTGCTCGGATGTTTTCGGGAACTGCCAAGGGTTTTCATGTGCATCCGCCGAGCATTCCAGAAGACGCTGATGCAGTGGATTGGTTGCGCCGATTGTATATCGATGGGCCGGATAATTATTCAGTGCGGAGCTATGACAAAGAACAATGGGACGTGATGTTTTTCATTCAGGGCCGCGTCGAAATAATCCTGTACGACATCCGCGCCGGATTACCGCGGCGAACGATGCGGTTCTTTGTGGATGGCGACAATCATCGCAGTAATAACAATGTCGGCGTCATAATTCCACCGGGTGTGGCGCACGCCATTCGCGTTGAAGGCACAGAAGACGTGATCATGACTTACGGGACGAGCATGGTTTTCCGTCCTGAATTCGAAGGGCGCATTGCGAGTGAGGTCGAGACCGCCGCGCTGCCGGAATCGTGGCGAAAATTCCTATCGCTGTAGCGGCGGTCGATAACTGTTGTATTGAGCTTTACGCCGCTCTAGGGGGCCTTTCTGTAAATGAAGCGAAGTTTCGATCCGGCCGTGCTGGAGATGATGGATCGGGAGCAGCCGGTGTCTGCCGAGCTGGAGCGCGATCTGGAACGTATTCGGCAATTGAATCGCTGGTTCGGAAGCTATCGCCTTGCGTTGGGTTTTATTCGCAACTGGATTAAACCGGGTGACAAATTGCGCGTCGTCGATCTGGCAACGGGCTCAGGCGATATCCCCCGATTGATTGTCGATTATGCGCGAAAGATTCGCGCCAGGGTGGAGATCGATGCCCTGGATCGCCAGCCTGCCACATTGGAAATCGCCCAACGACTGAGCGCCGATTATCCGGAGATTTCCTATCGCGAAGCCGACATTCTCGAATGGAACTCCGTTCAAGCATACGACATCGCGCTTTGCACGCTGGCGCTTCACCATTTCAGCAACGAGGATGCGGTGCGGCTTCTGCGCAGATGTTGCCAGGTATCCAAAAGATTTGTCCTGGTGTCGGACTTGCGACGTAGTTTTTCTCTGATCGCAGGGGTTTACGTCTTGACTACGCTGATTTTCCGCGAGGCGATGACGCGTTATGATGCACGGCTCTCTGCCATTCGAGCGTTCTCCTTTTCTGAGATGCGTGATCTCGCTCTGCGCGCTGGATGGGAAAATTTTGGTCACAAGAAATTCCCCTTTGCCAGGCAAGCCATTTGGCTTGAAGCAGCGTGACCCATTTGTCATTCCGCGCGAAGTCGCTTGCTGCGCCTTAGCTTTATGCGAAGGCTGGAAGGAATCTCTGGATATTTGCGTTCATGAGCAGCTCTGTTTCCAAGATGCGGATCATTACGACCATCGCCGAGGCGCAGGCGCAGCCGCAGGCTAAACGCCGTGTGCTTGTTCCAACGATGGGCGCTTTGCACAAGGCGCATGGAGAAATGGTCCGTGTCGCCCGCAAGCATGCTGGCCACGATGGCGAGGTGGCGTTGAGCATATTTGTTAATCCACTTCAGTTTGAACCTGGAAGCGATTACGAACGCTATCCACGCTTAGAAAAAACGGACGAAGAATTTTGTCGAAATGCCGGCGTCGATCTCTTGTTCCGCCCCGGCGTTGCGGAGATGTACGCTAACGATCGCTCCGTGTTTGTGGAGGAGTCCTCTTTTTCAAATAGGCTGGAAGGCAAATCGCGCCCCAGGCATTTCCGCGGTGTTTGCACGGTCGTTGCGAAGTTATTCAACATTCTTTCGCCGGACGCCGCTTTGTTTGGCGAGAAGGATTTTCAGCAATTAGTCATCGTCCGCCGTATGGTGCGCGACCTCAATTTCAAGACCGACATCATTGCGGTCCCTACGATGCGCGAAGAAGACGGCCTGGCATGCAGTTCGCGCAATCAGTATTTGAATATCGAAGAACGGAAGCAGGCACCAGTTTTGCATAGGGCTTTGCTGGCAGCGGCAAATGCCGGCAACAAATCTGCGAGAGAAATTGTCGATCTTGTCAGCAAAGTAATCGATGAAGCGCCGCTGGCTCGGATTGATTACGTGGAGGTTGCTGATTCGGAAACTTTGCAACCCGTTGAAACGGTCAGACCAAATTCATTGCTCGCGCTTGCTGTGTCCTTCGGCAAAACTCGCTTAATCGATAATATCCGGTTGGGATGAAGGAATACGATTTCGTGGTGATAGGCAGCGGCATCGCCGGCCTGAGTTTTGCATTGAAAGCGGCAAAGCACGGATCGGTAGCTGTTATAACGAAACGCAAAGGCTCCGACACAAATACCGCCTGGGCACAAGGTGGGATCGCCTGCGTAACAAGCGATGAAGATTCGTTCGAGTTGCACGTGCGCGACACACTCGAAGCTGGCGCTGGCCTGTGTGACGAGGCGGTTGTGCGCACAATTGTCACCGAAGGTCCGGAACGCATCCGCGAGCTCGTAGAACTCGGTCTGCAGTTCGATGAGCGTGAGATTTCCGGACATCGTGAGCTTGATCTCGGTAAAGAAGGCGGTCATTCCAAGCGCCGTGTCCTCCACGTACAAGACGTAACCGGGAAGGAAATCGAAAATACTTTGCTACGCGAGCTGGGCCGGCAATCACACGTCGAGCTAATGGAAAATCACATGGCGGTTGATTTGATCACCGCGGCCAAGCTCGGTTTCGCGGCAGAAGATCGCTGTCTTGGTGTCTACGTTCTGAATGAAAAAACCGGGGAGGTTGAAACCATTCGATCGGATCGGATCGTGCTTGCGACCGGTGGTTGCGGGAAGGTTTATCTGTATACGACCAATCCGGACGTTGCGACCGGAGACGGCGTGGCGATGGCATGGCGCGCGGGCGTTGAGATCTCCAATATGGAGTTCATCCAGTTTCATCCCACGTGCCTGTTTCATCCGCTGGCGAAATCGTTTCTCATTTCAGAAGCGGTGCGTGGTGAGGGAGGCATCTTGCGTAACAATCGCGGCGAAGATTTTATGAAGCGCTACGACGTGCGCGGTTCACTGGCGCCGCGCGATATCGTAGCGCGCGCAATTGACGCGGAAATCAAGCGCTCGGGCACCAAGTGTGTGTTTTTGGATGTCACGCACAGATCGCCGGAATTCATTCAGGAGCGTTTCCCGCACATTTATCAGACCTGCCTGCGGTTTGGGATCGACATGTCGAAGCAGGCAATTCCGGTAGTGCCCGCTGCGCATTATCAATGCGGCGGAATCAAAACGGACGTGAATGGCGCGGCGAGTTTGCAGGGGCTTTATGCGATTGGCGAAGTCGCGTGCACTGGGTTGCACGGCGCGAATCGGCTCGCGAGCAACTCGCTGTTGGAAGGTTTAGTGGTGGCGCATCGCGCGGCGGCCGCGGCTGTGCGAACGCGACGCGGCTCGAAGCACAACGTTCCGTTACCGGAATGGAAATCGGGAAACGTGCAGGACGTAGACGAACTGGTTGTGATCTACCACAATTGGGATGAGATCAGACGCTTGATGTGGGATTACGTGGGAATCGTGCGCACGGACAAGCGGCTGCAGCGCGCCAGTGCCCGGCTGCGAAATCTCCAACGCGAGATTCGTGAGTTCTATTGGAATTTCAAGGTATCGGTTGATCTGCTGGAGTTGCGCAACCTGGCGGCAGTAGCCGCCTTGATAGTCGATTCGGCGCTATGCCGTAAAGAAAGCCGCGGGCTTCACTATACCCTAGACCATCCAGGGCGGGACGATCGTCAATTCAAGAGCGCCACCGTGCTGAGCCGCGATTAAACCAGTGATATCGGGGCCGCTATCGGATGGAAATTCGCCTTGCTTAAGAGCGCAAAATCAGATAGAAGATGGCGGCGTTTTGAAGATGAGGAGACTTCTTGCGGCTTGTGCCATTCTCGCGATTGCCGGCGCCCCGAAAATTTTCGGGGACGAGCAATCCACTTCCCCTTATGCCACGGCGGCCGACTTCGCGAAGTACGCAATGAAACTTCGGGAGCAGGCACTGCTCAAAGTAGAGCCGCAGGTTTTTATTCCGACCAGCTCGCGTCCTGCGGTTCAGCGTTATCCGTGGAAGACCAATATCGTGACCACGGTGTTTTGGGTTGGAGAACAAGCCGGAGGCAACAATCCGGTTCCAAACTACAAAAGTTCCTGGGACTTTAATTGGTCGGAGAATTATGGCGGAACCGATACCCCTGACGCCGGTGCACGGCGCAACTACATTCCAATAGCCTTTATTCCCAAGCAAAATCCCTTTTACTGTGCGTTGCCGTACAACGATGTAACGCATGGTCAGTTCAAACCGGAAGCCCCGCTGGTGATTCCGTGGTTTAAACATGAGTATAGGGGACCGGGGCAATCAGTTTGCCGAGACCGCTGGATTGCGATTCGTAAAGGCAATCGGACCTGTTATGCGCAATGGGAGGATTGTGGTCCGTTTCGCACAGACCATTTTCAGTACGTCTTTGGAAACGAGCGCCCCAAGCCAAACCTTAACCACGGTGCCGGGCTGGATGTTTCTCCGGCCGTGCGTGATTACCTGGGACTTGCGCCAACTGACGTGACCGATTGGCAGTTCGTCGAAGTTCGCGATGTGCCCCCGGGGCCGTGGCGCAGCTATGGCGAAAATAACCACTTTGTCATCGCGCGTCGTCAGAACGAGCAACGAATGGCAGATCGCGGTCTTGGCGCCGCAAAGAAGTAAACTCCAAGACGCCCGCCTAACCGCCTGGCGAGGACGCTGGCGACGGAGTCGGCGATGGGGATCCAATTTCGCTCGGTGGAACGTTTCCGTCGGGTTGAGGACTCGAATGGGAGGGTCGAGCTGCCGCCATCCGAATTAGCTCTGATACCGTGACGAATTTGAACCCTTTTGCCTCGAGCTCATCAAAAGTTGAAGGCATCGCCTCGATCGTTCCCGGGTGAATGTCGTGAGATAACACGATCGAGCCTGGCCGAGTCTCTTTAAGAATGCGAGCTCGGACCACGGCCGGGCCGGGACGTTTCCAATCATACGGGTCGACGTCCCAAAGAATGATGTCGTAGCCGAATTCGTCGTGAATCCAGCGTTTCTCGCGGGCCGTGATCGATCCATAAGGCGGCCGCAGCAACGTGGGACGCTTGCCTGTGGCGCTCTTGATCGCATCGTCGGTTTGCTGGAGTTGGCGGCGAACGCTTTCGTCCGACATCTTGCCGAAATTGGGGTGTGACCAACTATGATTGGCAATTTCGTGACCTTCCCGCGCAGCTCGCGCCACGATCTCCGGATGTTCCGCGACGTTTTCGCCGATCACAAAGAAGGTGGCCTTGATGTGATGCGTCGCCAGCAAATCGAGCAATTTTGGCGTCAGTGTCGCACTCGGTCCGTCGTCAAAGGTCATCGCGATGTAAGGCCCGTCGACGTGAACAGAGTTGAATGTAATGCTCGGTTCTTCCGGCGTCGCTCGAATCTGTCGTGCTGCTGCAGCTCGCTTTGCTGGCGTAGGTTCCGCTCCAAGCCCAAGGGCAAAGGTTAACATGGCGAAGCCAAAGGACAGCAAACGGTAAGCAGACATAAATTGGGAACTTGGCGAAGGTGAATGCGTATCTAGCAAACGCTGCCGGTTAGGCAAGGCGCGGCTGCCTCCCTTATACCAAAGCGACAGATCCGCAGCCGATTTTATTCGCGGCAGAAATCAAGGCCGATTCAGCCTTTCCGCAATTTCTGCAGTTGCGCGATGAATGCAGTCGGACCGTCGGGAAAGTAACCGTCGTACCGCCAAAGCTTTTGTCCGTCGGCGCTAAGGATAACAATCGTGGGAAACCCTACAATCTCGTACTGCAGCGCAAGGTCGCGGTTTTGTTTCTTTAGCTCGGGGGTTTGCTGTTTGCCACGCGGAAAATCGAGTTCTACGACGACCAGATTGTCCCGCGCGAAGTCCTTGAATTCCGGCTGTAACAGAACTTCCTTGTCGAACTTCTTGCACCAACCGCACCAATCTGAGCCAGTAAAATCAAGCAACAGGAATTTGTTTCCCGCTTTGGCCTCTTGCTGCGCTTTCTTGTAATCGGTGAGCCAGCCAGATTCTGCGCTGGCGAACGGCCCGGAGACAAGAACAGAGGCCGCAACGGCAAAAAGAAAAAAACGGTAGGTTTTCACGTCACCATCTTCGATGGAAATACTGCCCGGCGCAAGAGCGGTACATCACCGCCAGTGCGGCGCGGACATACTCACCTGGCTCTTACCATTGAATACCGGCCTGAGTGAGTCGTCGGCGTTGATCATGGTTCGTTTCTTTTTATCCTGGCAACCGTGCTTCTTGATATAGTTCCAGAGCTTTTTGGTGAGCTCCGAGCGTGGTAGCGGCTGCGACCCGACAATGGCAGCAAGCTTATCGTCAGGCTGGACCGGTCTCATGAAGGCGGGATTCGGTTTGCGCTTGGAAGTTTTCTTTTTGGTTTTCGGCATGGAGGCTGATTAACGTTTCGCTTGAGAGAGAGCAACACTAATTTTAAGCAAACGAAAAAATTTATTCAGGGGCCACCCGGCGCACCGCCAGAGCTGTCATATCATCGGACAAGGAGTCTTCTGCGGGATTTGGCGTTGCTCGTTCTAAAATTCGCTTGAGTAATACTTCGGCAGTCGGAGCGGAATGATCCAGCATCTTCTCCAACTGCCGCGGCGTCAGCCGGCGCTCTTCATTTTTTGACGAGCCAAATAAGCCGTCGGTATAGAGAAGGAAGGCGTCTCCTGGTTTGAAGTCGAGCGGCGTTTCCACAAATTCGGAGCGTTCGATCAGACCCAGCGGGGGTGCGACTGATGGGATCGATTCCGTTGCACCGTTATGGCGAACGATGAGAAGCGGGGGATGACCCGCTCCAACAGCGAGCGCGCTTCCGTTTGTGTGATTGAGCGCAACACACATGGCGGTCATGAAAGAGCGCCCGCCAAAAATGCTGCGAAAGTCGTTGTTGACTGCCTCCATCACGCTGGCTGGCGAGTTGTGTTCCACTTTGCCATGATGAAAGAGAAGCTTTGCCAGCGTTGTAAGCAGTGCAGCAGCGGCCCCGTGACCGGAGCCATCAGCAATCCAGAACAAGGTCCGGCCATCCTTCATTCGCAGCCAGCCGTAGATATCCCCGCCCACCTGGATCACGGGGCGATAACAGGCTGCAACCTCCCATCCGGGCAGCACCAGGGGCTTTTGAGGAATTAGCGATTGCTGCGTTAAACGCGCTGCTGCCAGGTCGCGCTCGAGGTCGCGGCGCCATCGTTCGAGTTCGTCATTTTGCGTCTCCAGTTGCCGCCTCATCGAACTGAGTCGAAGCTGCGTCTCGATTCTCGCACGCAAGACTGCGGCATTGACTGGTTTTGTCACAAAATCATCTGCGCCGGCGTGTAAACAAGAGACTTCGCTTTCCTCGCTTCCGTGCGCGGTCAACATAATTGTCGGCACCTGTGCAACTGCCTGGTGTTGATCCGAGCGAAGCTCTTTTAACACCTCCGCCCCAGTTGCCCCCGGCATATCGAAGTCGAGCAACAGAAGCGAAGGCGGCTCCGCGTGAATCATCTCCAATGCTTCGGCGCCGTTCCCGCACACCTGGCAGTTGTAGCCGGCAGACGTTAGTACCTGCGCGAGGATTTTGCGGCTCAAAGCATCATCATCTACTATCAAGATTTCTGCGTGGGAGTCGTTGGACGTCGACATCTCTATCTTGGATTCGGATGGAAGGCGGACCGTCATTGTATCCACACCAATTTTTGCGAAAGCCTCGCTGAGTGTGAACAAAAAGAGATTTAATGATTGGCAACCACTCTGACTGCGGATACGATTGTGACAGTATTTTCCATTTATGAAATTCTCATTGTCGCTTGCTCTATTCACGGCCTTCCTCCTCGCCTCATGCAGTGAAGAGCCGCAGCCGCCGCCCTCCCGACATCGGGCCGCGGGCTACGCCCCTACCCAGCCCGAACAGTACCCGCCGCCGCAACAGCCATTCAATCCGAATGGCCCTGTTCAACCTACAGGTACACCGCCCGTGGAGACCGCAGCAGCGCCACCACCTCCTCCACCAGCTGCGCCGACGAAGGTCGCAAAGGGGGATTATCCATACGGAATCCCCGTTCCTGGCAAGCCTCACCTGGTAGAGAGTCCTTATTCACCTGGCAAATATATCGATGTGGAAGGGTTCCCTCCGGGAACGGAAGTAAAGGATCCGTACACGGACAAAATCTTTCTTGTTCCGTAACGGGTTGCCTCGAGGGTGTTCGAGGCTGATGCTGCGTGCTGAATTGGCGCGACGCCTCCCTTTTATTGAGCATCCCGTATTGAGTATCCACCAACGGTTTCTTCTTATCTATGGAGTTACGGGTAAAACGGGCACCTCGAATTGACATCGAGATTACTGTGCCCGGCGATAAAAGCGTCTCGCATCGTGCGGTAATTATCGCCGCCTTATCGAATGGAGTGTGCACTGTGCATGGGTTTCTTCCCAGCGAAGATTGCATGCACACGGTGAACGCGCTACGCGCGCTCGGGATCAAGATCGAACAACCCGAGCCGGCCATGTTGATCGTGCACGGGAAAAAGCGGGTTCTTACGCCGCCTAAAAGCGAAATCAATTGCGGCAATTCCGGCACGACCATGCGCCTTCTGGCCGGGCTGCTTGCTGGGCAGACATTTGAAAGCCGGCTCGTCGCGGATGCCGGTCTGTCAAAACGCCCGATGGACCGCATTATCGCGCCACTTCGTCAGATGGGTGCAAATATTGTCGCCGAAGGTCCCGAAGAGACGCCACCGCTGCGGATCCAGGGCGCTTCCTTGCGTGGCGTTCGTTATCGACCGCCTGTGGCAAGCGCGCAGGTGAAAGGCGCATTGCTGCTGGCCGGCCTCTTTGCCAAGGGCAAAACCACCGTGATCGAGCCAGTACCGACGCGGAATCATATGGAGATGATGTTTGATTATTTTCTGGTTCGAACGGCCGTGGACGGAAATGGCAGCGTCACCGTGTTCGGCGACCAGGTCCCGGAGTCGCGCGACTTTGGCATTCCAGGCGACATCTCTTCCGCGGCCTTTTGGCTGGTTGCCGCCGCGGCGCAGCGACGAGGTCATCTGCTCATTCGCGATGTTGGTTTGAACCACACACGAACGGCGTTACTCGGTGTTCTGCTTCGGATGGGTGCGCAAGTGCGCGAGGCCATTGAAGACAGCGATCAGGTCGAACCACGCGGAGTTGTCGAAGTCACCGGTTTCCCGCTCAAAGGCACTGTCATTCAGGGTAAAGAAGTACCGCAGCTTATTGATGAACTGCCGATCCTTGCAGTCGCCGGCGCCCTTGCGGAAGGCAAAACGATTATTCGCCACGCCGAAGAATTGCGCGTGAAAGAAAGCGATCGCATCGCCGCAATCGCGCACAATTTGCGTGCCATGGGAGCGCAGGTAGCTGAAATGAACGATGGCCTTGAGATATTTGGTCCGGCTCCCCTGCACGGAGTCCGTGTGCCAAGTTTTGGCGACCATCGTATTGCGATGGCGTTTGCCATAGCGGGTTTGTTCGCTGATGGCGAAACCGTTGTCCAGGAAGCTGAATGTATTCGTGAATCTTATCCTGGATTTGAAACCGTCCTTGAAGAGTTCACAAATCAAAAGCGGATGCAGATCAGCACGCCCGTGATCGGTTCACTTACTCCCGGCCCGGTCGAGGAAGAAGCATGATTCCTGAAGCATTCCACGTCTGCGGTAAATGACTGGCAGCTTGCCCGGCAGCTTTTGGCCACGCTAATTTCCCGGGATGCAGGAACAGTTTTATCGGGTAATTGCCATTGATGGCCCGGCGGCCTCTGGAAAAAGCAGTGTCGCACGAGAGCTCTCCCGGCAGCTGGGATTTGTTTACGTGAATTCCGGCGCCATTTATCGAGCAATTACCTGGTACATCCTGCAAAAGAGAATCGATCCTGAAGATGGCGAGTGCATCACGGAGGTCCTGAAATCAGCCCCCATTACAGGCGCTCTGCAGGATAATGAGCTGCGCGTTGTGATTGATGGCGTGGACCCGGCAGATCACTTGCGTGATGATTGTGTAAACGAAAAGGTTGCAGGCGTCAGCCAGTTTCCTGAGGTTCGCCAGGTTGTTGCAGAGAAACTGCACAAGGACGCATACAGCCACAATCTGATTGTGGAAGGACGGGATATTGGATCAGTTGTTTTTCCAGACACACCGTACAAATTTTACGTTGATGCCTCGCCTCAGGTGCGCCTCCAGCGTCGCGCGGCACAAGGATGGCGGGACGAAATCGCGCAGCGCGATCGCGCGGATTCTTCGCGCCCGGTTTCTCCGCTCGTCATCGCGAAAGACGCATGCGTCATCGATACTTCGCTTCTTACAATTGACGAAGTAGTCAGTCAGATCATCGCACGGCTAAAGCAACTGGGACTGCCGATCGCCTCGTGATTGAAACGGTTCGTCGCTTCAATAGTTCAACGCTTCAACGATGAACGTCTATTACTGGCTCGGTTATCATCTTAGCCGCCTGGTTGGCCGCTTGTTTTTCCATTTTCGTTTAATTCATCGGGAGCGCATGCTTCAGAGTGGACCCGTCATTCTCGCGATGAATCATCAGAGTTATCTCGACCCGCCGCTTGCCGGTACCGCGTGTGATCGGGCCGTTTACTTTCTGGCGCGGCGAACATTGCTGGACGTGCCGCCGCTCGGCTGGCTTTTGCCCAAGCTCAATGTAATCCCGGTCAATCAAGAGGGCATCGACCGCAGCGCGCTGAAGGCTTTGATTCGTGTTTTAAAGGCCGGGAACGCAGCCCTGGTCTTTCCGGAAGGCTCGCGCACGGTCGACGGTAGCTTGCAGCCGGCCGAGCCGGGATTGGGTCTCGTCATTGCAAAGACCCTCGCGCCGGTCGTGCCCATGCGGATCTTTGGCGCTCACAAAGCCCTGCCACGCGGTGGTGGCGGTTTGCACTTTGTCCCAATTACTATTGTAATCGGAGAACCGATTTTCTTTACAGCTGCCGATCTAAATCCGCCAGGGAAAGATCTCTATAACCGGCTAAGTCAGCGAGTCATGGAGGCAATCGCGGCTTTGCAATTGAACTGACGCCGGTCATTGCCTTCTTCGAGTAAGGAAACGAATAAGGCGTCCTTGCGCGCATGAAATCGGTATCGATACTTCACACGTGAATGCGCCGCAGCAATCTGCCGAAAAACTTCGATTACCTCGGGTCCCAAGGAGCGCTGTTGTGCTGATGATCGTCATCCTGGCATCACTCGCGCTAGTGGCCGTCTTTGCCAATATTCAGCGCCTTCGCCGTGGCCAGATTGAGACGGTCGTCATGGTGCCGGCAACTTCCACCACGCCGCAGCCGCGTTAACTTTCATTTCACTAGTAGCCGCCCTCTCGGTTTGTTCGTGCGAAATCAACGGAAAACTTTAAATACGACCTCTGATATGAAAAAACTCCTTGCCCTCTCGATGCTCATTCCTTTGGTGATGATTTGCTCCTGCAAAAAACAGGATGCGGCGGCCGAACAACAACTCGCTCAGCGGAAGGCCGAGCTGGATACGCGCGAGAAAGCATTGGACGAACGAGAGAGGGCATTGGCCGAGAAAGAAAAACTAGCGCGTGCGGCGATGATTTCAGCAGACGCTCAATTAAGAGCTCTGAAAAAGAACGCTCTTCGAATGTTCCCTCCGCAACAATCCCTCCCGGTTTGGCGCCGCCCGATAACTCGCAGCTCAAAGCTAGTAGAGAAAAAAGAACTGAAGAGCTGCGCTCTGTAAGGCAGCGCAGGATGGCGGCAATACAGAAAATGCGATCCATGAGGACACAACCCAATTCCGGCGCCGGGGCGCCTGCCGAGCGCGTCTGGCAACACCAGCGGGTCTGTCGATACCAGCACCTCCACCCGCACTGGCGCGGAGGCGACTTCACCATCTCCGTCGTCCACGCCCTAGTAAGTACGAGGTGTTGACCAATCCCTTCAGCGTGAACTGGCCGGCGAATTTGCGTTTTGCGCTGCCAGCTCGCCGGCGTATTGCAGCGTGTCGATTGAATCGACATTCTTGTCGCGCCGGATTGCCTTGATTCTTGGGAAGCGCAGTGCCAGTCCACTGGCGTTGCGTGAGCTGGGCTGAATTGAATTGAAAGCAACTTCGAGGATCACGTTCGGTTTCACTTCGCGATACCGCCCATGGTCTGCGATCGTGTTCTGCTTGAAGTGCTCAGTCAGTTCCGCAATCTCCGTGTCGGTTAAACCGCTGTAAGCCTTACCGATTGGGAGGAGCTTACCATTAGTTTCATCGCGCACCGCAAATGTGTAGTCGCTCAACACATTATTGCGTTTGCCATGCCCAAACTCGGCCCCCACGACCACGACATCCAGCGTCGCCAATTCTTTCTTGAGTTTGAACCAAAACATTCCGCGGTTACCGGGCAGATAGAGACTCTCCGGATCTTTGATCATTAGGCCTTCATTTAAGCGCTGCCGCGCCTGTTGAAACGTTTGTTCGATCTCAGCAGCAGAATGAGCAGGCATGACCTTGGCAATTTGAAAATGCGAGGGCAACCGCAGGCTACTGAGATGCCTTCGCCGCTCGTGCAGCGGAGTCTTTAACAATGACCGCCCGTTCAACCAAAGAAGATCGAAGGTCACAAACGCGACTGGCACGTCTGCCGCCGCACGCGCGAACAAATCGACGCCGTCACTCTTTCGCCCCAGCCGTTTCTGCAGATCGAAGAAGGTGAGTCCGCGGTCCTTCTCGAAAGCAATAATTTCGCCGTCGATGATTAGTTCCTCCTGGAAACTCCTGGCTTCATCAGCCAGCTCCGGGAATTGACCTGTGATACGCCGCAAATCGCGAGAGAAAATCTCGACCTGTTGCGCACTGCGGTGCAACTGTGCGCGAATACCGTCGAACTTGTCCTCCAGATAAACGGTAGTCGGCGCGGATGACGTCAGTCCCAAGCTGCTACCCGCAGCTTCGGCGAACCGGTCCCACACGGCTTCGGCTGTCGGTTCAGGAGTCGCAAGCATGCATTTAATCGGACGAAAGAGTGACAGCTCCGCACGTGCCAGCTCGTTTCGCGAAGCCAGCAGGGCGGTTTGACCAATGTCGCCTAACAACATGTTGGCCTCCTTTACCTGCTCGAGCGAAGCGCCAAATGCTTTCGCGATCGCCTCCTCGACCAAACCCTCGCGCAATCCGATCCGCAGATCGCCAGTAAGAATCTTGACGAAGTACTGACCTTCGCGCGCAGACAATTTTGAGAACCGATTTCGCAGCAGTTCGGCCTTAGCGATCGGACCGCGTGCACGGTGGAGATTTTCAAACAAGTCGTCCGATTCACGGATGCTGAACGGTTGCGGTGCCGTTCTTCCATCGAGAACTTCGAACGCGGTTTTCGCTGCATCGCCGTGGATACTCGCGACGCGATGAAACTCAGCGTCGCTGATTTTGGTGGCCGCTTGCAGTGCGCGGAAAATTACGGCCCAGCCGATCTGCAAGGTGCGCGGATCGTTCTGGGCAAACGCTTTGCCGGTGAAGTAAGGCGTCACGATCGAAAGCTGCTCGCTCGTTAGACCGCGCAGATAATCGGCAAGCAGCCGAATTTTTTCCAGTTTGGACGGAGTTGCAGCGATTGCTTCACCGACGCTTGCGAACCCGAGGAATTCGGAAATGGCAAGGCAGGTGCCTCCCGTGCGGAGTTCGGAGCCCGATGCACCAACGGAAGGACCGGAAGGAATTTGTGCCAGCATAAACTCCATCTGGTTTTCTTCGCTCAACGCCCATGCTTCGATGCCGCGTTCGCGCAAATCACGGGCAAACGAAGCAGCGAAACCGTGGAGCGTAAACACACGTCGCGGCGTTACGAGTTCGACATAGCGAAGCAGATCGTTGTAGTCCGCGTGATCAGAAAGTGCAAACGCCGCGTCAACCTGATAGCGATAGATTGCGTTTGGATCGACAGCCCAGCCGCTGATCATCGCGACCCGTTTGCGCCCAATCTTTTCCAGCATCTGCGAATGGTTCGCACTGGGTGGGCAGATCAAAACTTTTCCAGCAACATCGTTTGGGTTGTAGCGAAGATATTTGCAAAACGATTGGCCAAACCGCTCGTAGATTCGGGTCATCTGATAAACCGAACCGTGGAGCATCGGCGTTAACGCAGCTCCATCAAGCGAACAGAGGATCTCCTGCGCTTTGCCTAACGAATACCCAAGGAGCACTGGCACTCCACCGTCATCAAATGTTTCCCGGCAGAAAGCAATGATTTGGTCGATGACTTGTTCCGCCGGCGGGAATTGATAGCGTGGCAGGCCGAATGTCGTCTCCATGATGAGTGTATCAGCCTTGCGCCATTCGGCTTGCTCCGCGGATTTCCCGGGACGCAGCTTAAAATCGCCGGTGTAAAGCAATGTCTCGTTGCCGGCAAAGAGGAAACATTGAGCCGAACCAAAGATATGCCCGGCCGGCAATAGCATAAGGTCGATCCCGTGCACCGTTCGTCTTTCACCGAACGGCAGAATGTGCTCCGTGCGGTAGCCTGGCAGCCGGCTTTGCATCAGGCGTGCTGTCCGCTCGGAAACAATGATTTCCTTGTGTGGTGCAATGTGGTCGCTATGCGCGTGGGAAACGAAAGCGAATCGCTTTGCGTCCCACGGATCGAGCCATAAATCCTGATCGGGCAGATACACCCCGCGCGCATAACGAACCTCAATCATAGGACCGAAATTTACTTTCAGATTCGCGTGTATTCCATAGAAGCGAAAGAAGCTTGATGTGCGGTTGCTCGTTGACACCCCATTCAAAATCCGGCTTTATTAGGCGAATGAGGTTTGTTGGTGCTCTCTTCGCTTTGAGCTCTTTGACTATCGCTGCTCCCAGTCAGGCTGCGCGTGAGCGCGTAGAACCAAGAATCGTGGAAAAAATCTCACCGCTCCCGGTGGCGTTAAGCAACGATTTCGAGTTTCGAAAAACGAAGCTCTTCTTCTTGAGCGATAAACCGCCAAAACCAGGCCAGGGCGCCCGGAAGACAACTAGCTCGCTTGGAGGAAAATCGAATTCGCCAGGCCAGAAAACGGCAACAATGCAGGATGCTCCCATTACCTTTGAGCGCCAGTATCGGCTCTTTGGAGCCGTAACGGTACTCGACCAACGTCAGCGTTTCGGCAATTACCTCGATTTCTACTGGCGGGCCAAGCGCCCCTCCGATATCACAGTGCGTTTGGAATATCGCCAGGAGAAACTGCACGAGCACATCCAGGCGCAGGAGATTTCATATCGAAATGTGCGTGGCACTCATAAGACCGAATTCAAGGTCATTGGAGACGACTATTTTGACGACGGTCGAGTAATCGCATGGCGGTGTCTGTTAATCGAAAATGGCCGGATCGTAGCGGAGAATCGCTCGTTTATGTGGGAGTGAGATGCAACGGGCGCGCCTCATCTCTCCGCTAATGTTGTCTAATGCGGCCTGTCGTGCTCCGGATTCCGAATCATTTCCTGAGGTTTTCTCGGGTCCGGCGAGCATTGACAGCATGGCTTCCGGGCTGGTATCTTTTAGCTAGTAACTGTGGACTCATCTATTCAAGTAGGGGTGAGCGGCCCAACCGTATGGGTGAAAGTGGAGGGGAAAGGTAGTTTCCTCAACAGCGGCAATCTCAAGGAGTTCGCGCGTGAGATGTTGGACCGCGGTTATCGCGAATTTGTGGTGGACCTGGCGGATTGCGCCATGATGGACTCCACATTCATGGGGACGATGGCCAGCGTGGCACTTCGATTGAAAGAGCTGGGACACGGACATCTTCATATCGTTCACTGTGGAAACCGCAGCCAGGAGCTTCTCTCCGGGTTGGGCTTGGATCAGATATTCGATATTCGTGGCAATGGTGCCAGTCCGCCTGAATGCGGAGCGCTCGAGCGAAGCCCTTCGGTCCGGGCGCCCGCGGATAGGAAAAAGGAACAAACGGAGACGATGCTGGAAGCACATGAGGCGCTTTGCGAGGCCGCGCCGGAAAATATCTTTCGCTTTAAAGACGTTCTCGATTTCTTAAGACAAGACCTTCATCACGAGACGCCTTCGAAGTAAGCTGGCCCCTGCATGATGTGGCCGCCTCTTCTTCTCGGACTGCTTGTCGCGTCTGTCGCCGGATGGATTATTACCGCTTGGTTTCAGATACGGCGGATTCGAAGGCTGGAGCGCTCTCATGAAGAAATTCAGGTCGAGGAAACGCTTGTCTTCGATTTTTTACACGGCCTCGGCGAAGCCTTCCGGGAGACCATTCGGCCTCAGGAGTTGCACCGACTCATCGTCGAAGGCGCTACGCGTGTTCTAGATGCCCATGGCGGCGCGCTTTACGTCACCGATCGAACAGGCGGGAAACTTACTCCAGCGTTTATCTCCAAAGGCTCTCCGCCGCTGGTGGAGGTTCCCCCGAATATCTTGCAACAAGCGGCGGCTGCCCCCATCGCCCTCGAGAGCTTTCTACGGTTGCATACGATCAGCCCGGGTGAGGGGTTCATTGGACGGGTCTGGCAGACAGGACAGTCCGTTTGCATGTCCGAATTTTCCGAGGCGCCGGAACTAGCAAAATTGCGTGGTAGCGCGTTTGGGAGCGCGTCGATCATGGCCGCGTCACTTCGATATGGAAACCAGGACTTGGGCGTTCTGGCGCTGGCGCAGGGCCCGAGGGGCCAACCTTTTTCGCAGGGAGATTTTGTCGTTTTTAAATCGATCGCCGAACAATCCGCTTTTGCGCTCTACAACGCCATCATTTATTCCATGGCTAACGAAAAGAAGCGACTCGATCACGACCTTGAAATCGCCCGGGACATTCAGCGCATTTTGCTTCCATCGGAAGCACCGGCCATTAACGGATTTCAAATTAGCGGCATTAACGCGCCTGCCCGCCAGGTGAGCGGCGATTACTTCGATTACATTCAGGTCGACGAAGAACGCCTCGGTGTGGCCATCGCAGATGTGTCAGGCAAAGGCGTGCCCGCATCGCTCATCATGGCGATTTGCCGCAGCGTCCTGCGTGCGGAGGCGGCTCGCAATCCGTCTCCAGCCGATGTTTTGCGAAAGGTGAACCGCCAGCTCTACCCCGATATCAAGGAAGACATGTTTATCAGCATGGCGTATCTGATCCTAAACCACCAACGTGATGGGGTCACGCTCGCGCGCGCAGGACACGACGCTCCATTGCTTTACAAGCGCCAGTCAGACACCGTTACGCCAATAAAATCCCCCGGGATGGTCGTGGGCATTGACAGTGGTAGTGTGTTTGATAGGCTAACGACTGACTTCGCTGTCCCGCTCGAACGCGACGATTGCCTGGTTCTCTACACCGACGGCGTGACCGAAACGCTGAACGCCGAGGGAGACGAGTTCGGCCTCGAGCGCATGATGCAGTCGGTTCGTGCCAGTGCGACCAATGGGGCGCAAGCAATTGTAAGGAAAATCATCGAGGACGTTCGCGACTTTACCGGTTCGATTCCTCAAAACGACGACATCACTTTGATTGCGATTCGTAAAACATGAAAAAAATTCCTGTTACTGAACAAAACAAACAAATGAAACAATCGGCGTCGTCAGGTTCCGTCCCTTCATCCGTTGCGCCTGGGCCCGATGCCGCGCAAAACGAGGACGATCCGATGGCTGGGTTGCAAGCCGACCTCGACCGGTTTCGCGATCTCGCGTTGCGAAGTCAGGCCGACTTCGAGAATTACAAGAAACGCTCCGCGCGCGAAAAAGAAGATGCTATCAAATATGCCAACAGCTCTTTACTGGAGCGCCTGGTGGGAATTATTGACAATTTTGAGCTTGGCCTCGCGGCAGCAAAAGAGCAGGGCGCGGACTCTCCCATTTATTCCGGAATGGTTCTCGTCCAAAAACAACTTAGCGATTTGCTAGCTGAAAATGGATTGCAACCGATCGAGGCTGAGGGGAAAACGTTCGACCCCAACGCGCACGAAGCTATCGCTCATGAGCCGAGTGATCGAGTCCCCGAAGGAATTGTGGTGCGCCAGAACCGGCGCGGTTACCGGTTGAAGGACCGTTTGCTGCGGCCTGCGAAAGTGGTTGTTTCCAGTGGCCGAGCAAAGTAGCTCTGGAACTCCTCCTGCTCTTGCTCGTGCTCTATGTCGATTTATCGAGCCCGGAGCATCAGCATGAGCAACAGTAGGATTTAGAAAATGGCTACTGAAAAACGCGATTACTACGAAGTGCTGGGCGTTGAACGAAGCGCCACCGATGAGGAAGTCAAACGCGCCTATCGCAAGCTGGCGGTCAAGTTTCATCCAGATAAGAATCCGGACGACCTGCACTCCGAGGAAAAGTTCAAGGAGTTAGGTGAAGCGTATGATGTCTTGATCGATCCCAACAAGCGCGCTGCCTACGATCGCTTTGGCCACACGGCGTTTGCGCCAGGTGGCGCTGGTTTCGGCGGCGGTGTTTTCCACGATCCGTTCGAGATTTTCCGGGAGGTCTTCGGCGGCGGCGGATTCGGCGGCGGAATTTTCGAGACATTCTTCGGAGGCGGCGAACGTGCAGAAGATCGAAGGCGCGGATCCGATTTGCGTTACGACATGCAGATCAAGCTGGAGGAGGCAGCGTCTGGCGCCGAGAAAGAGATTGAGATCGCGAAACTCGACACCTGCGACAAGTGCAAGGGCAGCGGCGCAGAGCCAGGGTCGCGCACGATTACGTGTTCTACATGTGGCGGCCGTGGACAGGTGATTAGTTCCCGCGGATTTTTTCACGTTTCGCAGACGTGTCCTCGCTGCCGCGGTGCTGGCGAAGTCGCTGAGAAACCGTGTCAGAAATGCCGGGGCGAAGGGCGCGTGGAAAATTTGAGCCGCGTTAAACTGAAAATACCGGCTGGAATCAGGGAGGGCTCACGCTTGCGCTCGTTAGGCAACGGTGAGGCGGGCACTCGCGGTGGTCCTCCGGGCGACCTTTATGTTGTCATACATATTAAGGAGCATAAGATTTTTCAGCGCGAAGGCGATGATCTGTATTGTGAAGTGCCGATCCCTTTTTCTGTTGCCACCTTGGGCGGCGAGATTGATGTGCCGACGCTTGAAGGCAGGGCGCACCTGAAAGTGCCCTCCGGCACGCAAAGCGGGCAAATCTTTAAACTGCGCGGCAAAGGAGTTACAAACGTCAACGGGCGCGGGCGTGGCGATCTGTTCGCACGTTTAATTGTCGAAGTGCCGTCGCGCCTGAACGCGCAACAACGTCGCAAGCTTGAGGAATTCGCAGAGCTTTGCGGTGACGAAAACACGCCTCTGCGCAGGAGTTTTTTCGAACGCGCGAAGGAATTTTTCAAATAGGACCCCGGTGTCTCTGTGTTTCATAATGCCGTCAAACTGATCGAGTGTCCGCGTGACGCGTGGCAGGGTCTCAAGCGACAAATCCCAACAAAACTTAAGGCGCGTTACCTTCGTGCTCTGATCGCTGCAGACTTTAAGCACATCGATGCAGTAAGCTTTGTTTCTCCCAAAGCTGTTCCACAGATGGCCGATAGCGAGAAGGTCCTGGAGCAACTAGAGGTGCCAGGCAATGTTGAAATCATCGGCATCGTGGTAAACGACAAGGGAGTCGACCGTGCCATTGCAACCGGAGCTGTTACGACTCTGGGCTATCCTTTTTCCATTTCTGAGACATTCCTGCGCAAAAATCAAAACCAAACATTCGAAGACTCATACAAAGCGTTGGAATCGATTAAGACGAGAGCTGATGCAGCCGGGCTGGCCATGGTCGTTTATATTTCGATGGCGTTTGGCAATCCGTACCGCGATCCGTGGGATGAAAATGAGCTGCGCCAGGCGGTAGCGAAACTGGCAGCGCTCGGTATCCGATCAATTTCGCTGGCTGACACCGTCGGCGTTGCCGCCGCTGATCTGATTCGCCGTGTGGTACAATCGATCACGAACGAGTACGCCGATTACGATATTGGCGTGCATCTTCACGGCGTGCCAGGGGAAGCCGCGACCAAAGTGCTCGCTGCCTATGATGCAGGGTGTCGGCGAATCGATTCGGCCATCGGTGGTCTTGGAGGATGCCCCTTCGCGCAGGACGCGCTGGTCGGAAACATTCCCACCGAGAGCGTCATTGCAGCGCTTCAAGAGCGCGGGATAGAACTGCCGATTAGCCGATCGCTGACGGGTGTGCTGGCGATGAATTCGCTCATCGCCTCCGACTACCAGTAAGGAAATCAGATTGCTTGTCCCATGGGTCCTATTAGTTCTATAGGTCACATGCATCGCTTCTATATTTCGCCGGAGGATTGGAATCCCGGCGCACTCGGGTTAGCTGGGGCGGAAGCACACCACGCGCGCGACGTCCTGCGCATGAGGGTGGGGGAGAAACTTGTCATCTTCAATGGACGTGGACGCGAAATCACCGCGGAAATCGTCGATCTTGGCTGCGATCAAATTCAATTGAGAAAATTGCATGAAGCGGAAACACCACCGCTGCAGTGCCGGATCCTTCTCGGACAGGCAATCCCAAAGGGAAAAAACATGGACCTGATTGTGCAAAAGGCTGTCGAGATTGGCGCCACGGAAATTGCGCCGATCATTTCCGATCGCACGATTGTGCAGCTCGGTTCCGAAAGCGCGGCGCAAAAACAGTCGAGATGGCAGCAAATCGCAGTCGAGGCGGCCAAACAATGCGGCCAGAACTGGCTGCCGCACGTACATGCGCCGAGAAAACTTTCAGAATTCTTTTCCGTGGCGGCGGCGGAGTCATTCGACCTGCAACTGATCGGATCGCTCCAGCCGGGTGCGCGGCACCTAAAGCAGGTTCTCGCAGACTACTCGAATGAACATCAACGTCCTCCTCGCAGTGTCTTGATGCTTGTTGGACCCGAAGGCGATTTCACGCCTGCGGAACTTGCGCTCGCGCGTCGTCACGGCTGCCAGCCAATTACGCTCGGCCCGATCATCCTGCGAGTGGAAACCGCAGCGATCTATTGCCTGAGTATTCTCTCCTACGAATTGCTGATATAAAGTGCAGGCTCTACAGCTGCTTTTCGTCACAGAGTTCTCGAAAGCCGGGATCGTCGCGCAAGGAGTCCCAGAGCGGATCAAGCCTTAGAAATGCCGATGTAAGAGGCATGGGGCCATAAAACTGGCTTTGAAACGGCTTTTGTAACAGCTGCCCGAGGGTTGCGATCGCGCCGCTATTCGCGCCAAAGATCGTCTGGACTCACGCCAGATTCTCTTCAGTGCCTGGGCCGTCCACGGCATCCTTGCCACTTGGTAGAAGCATGATAGCCCGTTCCGCCTCCTTTACAGCTGGCTCCGTGTCACCCAAGACTGCATAAGCCAGAGCCAGCCACTCCGAAAAGTTAGAGTTATCTGGTTGATTTTTGCAGAGCGGTTCCAGCGTGTAGCGAGCCTGTTCAGCGACGAATTTTGCGTCGGCAGCGTTGCCGGCAAGGCGCTGAGCGATAGCCAGGTAAATCTGAGTAGCACCCTTGTAGATCTCAGAAGTGAACTTGAATTGCGCAAGTCGGGTTTGCAGCAATCGAATGGCCTCAGCGTAATTCCGTTCAAGTCTTAACTGAGTCACCTTAACAAAGAAGGCGTTCTCAAATGGAGTCTGCACGGATATTTCTGATAAGAGGCTTGCGGCTTGCTCCAAATTTCCCTGGGCCTGGTAAATGCCGGCCTTTAACGAGATCAGATCGGGAT
>QHPC01000096.1 GCA_003218915.1 Verrucomicrobiota bacterium | reverse complement strand
GAATTGGCGATGAGGCCGGCACAGTTAACCACTGCGTCAAACGCACCGAAACGTTCGTGGAAAATTTCGATCTTTATCTCGGCGTCGGCCGCATCGGAAAGGTCGCACTTTTGAAAAGAAAACTCCGCACGGTCGACATTGGCTGGGGATCTTCGGTCAAGCCCGCAAACGATCCAGCCATCCTTAAGGAGCTCATCGACGAGGTAACCCCCGATCTCTCCGGCAACCCCAGTAACTAGGATCGAGCGGTCAGGCATCGACGCCTTTCTGTCTCAGAACGCAGGCCACGTCGGCTAAGGTGATGATCCCTTGGATCTCTTCGGCCGTCAGCTGTGCGTTCAGATGCTTCTCAAGTCCGACGACGAGAAGGACGTGTTTGAGTGAATCCCATCCTTTGATGTCGCGCAGAGGCGTTGATTCCGGCGGCAGAGTCCCCGGGTCGCACATCAGAATGCTCGCCATGAGTTTCTCCAATTCGCGCATTCGACCGTCCTCCTTCTCCCCAAGCTCACCACGCACTTCCTCGGCCGTCCAGAAGGCCAGTGCTCCGTAAAAATCGGACTCGCACCACTCGCCCACTAAGCCTGCCGAACAAAATTGGCCGATTGAGCTCCGACGAATAAAGATACATGATTGCGATTGATTTCCTCACAGGAAGAAACAATATAATTGTCCGCTTGTGCGAGACAATGTGATATTCACCGACTGTCGAGTCTAACGGGTTGCCGTCGCTCACAAGAAGCGGAATCAGCGCGCTGATAAGAAACCTTGGCTGGAATCAGAAATCTAAAAATGGCGGTATAAAGAGACCAAAGGAACTGTAATGAGCGAACAGGTGGACCGGGCAATTAATCACAAATCACTTTTCGATTTCACATATATCTTTGCCGTGATCGTTCTAACCGTTTGCGGGCAATTAATCCTGAAATGGCAGGTAACCAAAGCGGGCGCCTTTCCAGAGTCATTCCCAGAAAGAGTAGCTTTTTTGCTTCGCTTAGTTCTTAACCCTTGGATCATCGGCGGGCTGTTCGCCGGTTTTCTGGCCTTTCTTTGTTGGATGGCGACAATGACCAAGTTTGAGCTCAGCTATGCCTATCCTTTCATGAGCCTGGCTTTCGCGCTGGTTTTGCTTTCGAGCGCTCTACTCTTCCACGAGACGGTGACAATGCCCAAAATGATTGGTGTCTTGCTGATAATGGCGGGGATTATTATTGCCGGCCGGGGATGAGGAAGCGAATGATGATTATGCTCGGCATTTCATTCGTTTGCAGGCTTTCAGCGCAATCTCCTGAATAAGCCAAAAAGGAGATCTGACGACAATTTCTGATGAGATCCTGTTGTAACTGCGGGAAATCGTTCGACCATGCCAATTGGCAATGTCCGGCTTGCAGTTACGAACCGAAAATGCTCGGTGGCCATTTGGCTTTTGCTCCAGAACTGGCCGAGAAGAGCGAAGGATTCGACGCTAGTTATTTCGGAAGACTTGCCGAACTGGAACCAGGTAGTTTCTGGTTTCGTTCCCGCAACCGCTTGCTTTGCTGGGCACTCGAACACTATTTTTCAGACGCAAAGAATTTCCTCGAAATTGGCTGCGGAACCGGTTTCGTCCTGACCGGTATCAGGAAAGCGCTACCCCGATTTACCTTGGTGGGCGGCGAAGTTTTCTCCGCGGGTTTGCGCTTAGCGGCGGATCGGCTACCTGGCGTAGATCTGTTCCAAATGGACGCGCGCCAAATACCTTTCGAAACTGAGTTTGATGTGATCGGCGCTTTTGACGTGCTGGAACACATTGGGGATGATGAACTAGTTCTCTCGCAAATGTACCGGGCAGTGCGCCAAGGGGGTGGTATTATTCTGACCGTCCCGCAACATTCTTTCCTTTGGAGTGAAGTCGATGAATATTCACGGCACGTGCGCCGGTATGGCGTCTCCGAGCTCAGAGCTAAGGTTGAACAGGCGGGATTCAGAACGGTCAGGGCAACTTCTTTCGTCTCCCTGCTCTTGCCGCTAATGCTTATCGCCCGCCTAAAACAGCGCCCCGCCAATAGGGAGTTTGACCCAGCGGCGGAGTTCAAACTCAGTGCTCCCGCGAATTATCTTCTGGAACGCGCCATGGATGTAGAGCGAACGATGATTAGGGTTGGCGTTTCATTCCCAGTCGGTGGCTCGCTCTTGCTGATCGCCAAAAGGCCAGAGGCTGCACAGTGATTCGAATTCCATTCAACCGCCCATTCGCGACCGGTGACGAGCTGGATTACATCAGAGCCGCGATCGCGACGCCGAAATTTTCAGGCGACGGCAAATTTACCGCGGATTGTCATCGGCTCCTGGAAGAATCGCTGGGTGTTGCCAAAGCGTTTCTCACTAGCTCTTGCACGCACGCGCTCGAAATGGCTGCTTTCCTTCTCAATCTCGGCCCTGATGATGAAGTTATTCTTCCGTCGTTTACATTTACTTCTACGGCAAACGCGTTTGTGCTGCGCGGAGCGCGACCTGTCTTCGTCGATATCCGCACCGACACTTTGAATATTGATGAGAAGCGGATCGAAGACCGAATTACGAAACACACCAAGGCAATTTTTCTCGTGCACTACGCAGGCGTCGGCTGCGAAATGGAAGCGATCATGGCCATTGCGCGACGGCATGGCCTCGCCGTGGTGGAAGACAACGCGCATGGCCTTTACGGGAAATATCGCGACCGATATCTCGGCACTTTTGGTGAACTTGCGGCGGTCAGCTTTCACGAAACCAAAAATTTCAGCTGTGGCGAAGGTGGCGCTCTACTTATGAATGACACGCGCTTTATCGAGCGCGCCGAAATCATCAGAGAAAAAGGTACCGACCGCAGTCGATTTTTCCGCGGCGAGGTGGACAAATATAACTGGGTCGATATCGGCTCGAGCTATTTGCCTTCTGATCTGCTGGCTGCGTTCCTGCGCGCGCAGCTCGAACATCGGGAGCAAATTCAATCGGCGCGTCAACGGCTCTGGGAAAATTACATGCGAGAATTAAGCGGTTGGGCTGCGGACAATGGGGTGCGACTTCCGACGATTCCACCCGAATGCGAGCAGAGTTATCACATGTTTTATTTAATCCTGCCGTCGCTCGATAGTCGCCAAGCGTTGATTTCGCATTTGTCGCAACGCGAAATCTTCGCCGTCTTTCATTATCTTCCGCTGCATCTGTCGCCGATGGGCCGCACTTTTGGCGGACGCGAAGGAGTTTGTCCCCTAACGGAAAAGCTAGCGGAGCGGCTGTTGCGTCTCCCGTTCTACACTGGAATGACCGACTCGGAACAGACGCAGGTGATCGACGCGGTGTGCGCGTTTCGCTGCTAGGAAGCCTCACATAATAATGTGCTCCGATGCGCTTCTCATTCGGGATTTGCGTACTTCAAATGCCGGCTATGAGTGAAAGTGAACAAGCGACGCGAGAATCCAAGAACAGGCAGCAAGCCGCACGCACTTTCGACAGCCGTTGCTTGTTAGCTTGCCTTGCGATCTCCACTGTCCTTATCGCCTGGCTCACGCTTGCCAGCGGAAGCTTTAATCTGCGTTCCGCTGTGTTTCTTTTGGTGCTGCCGTGGGTTCTGCTTAGAGCTGGCGGCATCGTCACGGCAGCGGTGCGGCTGCCATCCTTCTTCGCCTTAGATTTCCTGTTAGGAGTCGCTACTGTTTCGGTCGGAGTGATGGCGTGGAAGATCTTCGTGCCATTCTCACTTTGGATTGCACTGATTATTCTTCTGATCGCGGTCGCGGGCATTCCGAGGGTTCTCCGAGATCATCAGCGTGACCCGGTTTCTGCCTTGGACCTGCTATGTGTCATTGTGAGTCTTGTTGCGGCAACGGGCTGGTCTCAAGATCTGATCTTGCCAACGAGGTCGGTCACGGATGGCATCGTGTTCAAGCCGTGGAAGGATTTTTTCATTCACGCCACTATCGTTACACGCAGTGTGGGGGATCAAACTTTGCTTCAAGTCGGCAACTTTGAGTGGAAAGGCTTCCCCGCAGTCATCTATAATTATGCGAGTTTCTCTCTCGCTTCGTGTTTAGCTAAAGTGGGGCACCTACCGGCTTATGATACAGTAGTGGGGTTCTGGGCACCATTCGGATCATTGCTTATCGGATTGGCCGGCTATGCTGTCGGTCGGGCCATCTGGGGTCAAGGGGCGGGAATGGCTGCGCTCGTGGGTATATTTCTAATACCGGACGCCGCTATGTTAAGTGTCGGCCACCCTTATTACGGTTATTTCTGGCTGCAACACATTGCTCCTGGAGGTCTCTATGGTGTCGCGATCGCCGGCACAGCGCTGATTCTTATTATGCAGGGGATGCGCCAAGGGCAGCGTGTCTGGATTGTGTCCGGAGTGGTAGTGGGTGCCCTGGTGGCTCTTTTCAAGGTTCACATCTTCGCGGCAGCATTTCCGTTACTTTTTGCTTTTGCCATTCTGGCCTGGCCTCCGCGCAAGCGCCTGCAATGGCTTGTTCTCGCCGGTTGTGTGGCAGGCGGCCTGGCGCTCCTAACGCTGGCGAACGATTTCCACGTCGGACCGGATGTCCATTTCGATTTCTCGGCTGTCGCTTGGTATTGGAAGGTGTTGGCAAAGTTGGCTAGCGGTACGCGCGTCGAGAGTTGGTATCAGGT
>QHPC01000095.1 GCA_003218915.1 Verrucomicrobiota bacterium | reverse complement strand
AGCCGCTGACCACGAAGATCCTCTGCGGCTGGATCGTTGGGGACTTGGTCCAATTCGCAATTGCCGGCGCAATCATTGGCGCGATGTATAAGTCCAGCTCGCCCGCCAGGAGTTAGATTCCAAATTCATGAAACGATTCACCATGGCGTTCATTGCGGCATTTATCTTCATCTTCTTGTGGGGTTGGTTCTATAACGGCGTCCTGCTGAAAGATGTTTTCGCCGAAGCGCAAAGTCTCTTTCGGTCGCGCGAAGAAATGATGGGCTTGTTTCACTGGATTGTTATCGGTCAAGCAGGCCTGGCATTCGCGTTCGTTATGATTTACGCCAGCGGCTTCGCCGGAGGCGGAATCGCGGCCGGTGTTCGGCTCGGAATCATGTTGGAGATCCTGGCAGTCGGTGCGCGTTGCGCGATCTACGCAACGCAACCCTTTCCAGCAAAGTTTCTCGTGCTGACAAGCGTTGGGGGCTTCATCGAGATGATCGTGACCGGCGTTATCGTCGGTGCGATTTACAAACCTGCAGTTGCGCGAACCTCTTAGCGACGGAATCGCGTTCGATCCATATCAATTTCGCAGTTGGATGTTGATCGCCTGTCGCGCCGTAGCCTTGCGGAGGCGGATTGAGCGTTGAACGTTGACGTCGATGGAAAAGCGTTCGCAAACTCCGGCGGTACTCGGATATCGCATGCCGGCGGAATGGGAACCGCACACGGCAACGTGGCTTTCATGGCCTCGGCGCGAAGGAATCAGTTTCCCTGATTCGTTCGATCGTGTCATGCCCGCGCTGCGAGCGATGGTCGAGGCGCTGATCGAATCAGAGCAGGTTTGCATCAATATCTTCAATGGCGCGCACGAAGCCGAAGCGCGTGAGGTACTACGCGGATTACCGATGGAACGAATTTCGTTTCAACTGGTTCCCACAAATGAGCCCTGGTGCCGCGATCACGGACCGATTTTTTTAACGCGCGATCTCGATCCAAAACTTGTCGCTGCGGATTGGGATTACAACGCCTGGGGAAACAAGTATCCGCCATTCGATTTGGATGATGTTGCGCCAACTCGCGTCGCGAAGATTCTCGACGTGCCAGTGTTTTATCCGGGCATGATTTTGGAAGGCGGTGCGATTGATGTGAACGGCGCGGGCGCGCTGCTTACCACCGAGTCGTGTTTATTAAACAAAAATCGAAATCCAAATCTTTCGCGCGAAGAGATTGAACAACGCCTGCGCGATTACCTGGGCGTTCGCGAAATTCTCTGGCTCGGCGCCGGAATCGCTGGCGACGACACCGACGGCCACATCGACGATTTGGCGCGGTTTGTCTCCGAATCGACCGTTGTGACTGTTGTTGAAGAAAATCGCGACGACGAAAATTACGAGCCGCTACAGAAAAATCTGGCACGCCTGCAGGCGATGAAAATTGGCGGTCGCGCGCTCGACATCATTACGCTCTCGATGCCGAAGAGGATCATGCGCGAAGGCCTACGGCTGCCGGCCACGTATGCGAACTTCTACATCGCAAACACCTGCGTGTTGGTGCCAACGTTCGCCGATCCTGCCGATCACGTTGCACTGTCGATTCTTCGCGAATGTTTCCCTAATCGCCGCGTTGTCGGGATTGATTGCCGCGAACTGATTTGGGGACTGGGCGCATTTCATTGCCTCACGCAGCAGCAACCGGCGGTGTGATTTTTGTAGCGGCGCTCTGTGAGCGCCGAACGAATAACGCGGCCGTCACAGACCACCGCTACAGCATCAATCAGCCGTCGGTCCCGGTTTGTATCCGCTGTTTAGAATTGCATCGTGAAGATCGGGCGGATGCGTCTTACGCGCGTCAAACGTGACGATGACACGCTCATGCTTCAGATCGACTTTTACATCTTTTACGCCAGCAATTCTTTTCAGCACCGGTCGCAGCTTGCGCACACAATCATCGCAATCTTCGCCTTCGGTGGCGATCTCGATCGTTTCCGGGACGGCGTGATCGGCCCGTTCAGGAGTGAATGGATCGGCTGGGTCAGGATCGTTTGGTCGTGCAGGGTCCATCTTTTCTTACTTTTCTTTAACTACGTTCCACACCTGCGTAACGGTTGCCTTGTGTGCGCTGTCATCCTGATCCCGCTGTCGCGGGAGAAGAATTTCACAAAACATGGCGCAGTTTCACTGTAATCAGTGTGATCCAGACTTCGCTGGCGAGGTCCCTCGCTCCGCTCGGGATGGCGGAGTGGCCACTTCGCGCGCTACGGGCTCGAGCACGTGCCAGACGGTTTCGGCAAGAATCTTTTGGCCGGCTGCGGTTGGATGAATTCCATCGGATAAATTCATTGAGGGATCGCCTGCCACATTCTGCAGAAGGTACGGTACGAGTGCCGCGCCGTTTTTGGCAGCGAGATCGGCAAACACTTTGTCAAACGCGGAAACATATTCGTCAGCTGCGTAATTGGGTAGTTGCATTCCGGCGATCACAACTCGCACATTTGGATTTCGCGCTTTCACCTTATCGATGATCTGCTGAAGATTGTTTTGGATTTGATCGACCGGCACTCCTCGAAAGGCGTCGTTGATCCCGAGCTCCACAATGAAAATGTCGATCTTGCGTTTCAGGTGAGCCGGGAGCCGCTCCAAGCCGCCTTCCGTGGTGCCTCCGGCCGCGCTGGCGTTGGTTACCTGAAAATTCAGGCCGGCAGCGCGTAACTTCTTCGCGAGCAACATCGGGTAGGCTTCGCCTGGCGTGAGGCCGAAACCCTGAGAAAGACTATCACCCAGCACAAGAATCGTTTTCGTCGGGCTGGCGTGAACGGTCTGAAGAGAAAAGACTGACCAGGCAATAAGTAAAGCGATGCAGGTTCTCACAATGAAAAGCTGAACGCTCAACGTCCACTTCTCAACTCCGGCTGTGCCATCGGCTTCCAGCCGATTCCCGATCGGTAAGATGCCGATACCACCGCTTCGGAGTTGGACGTTGATGTTTTTCCGCGTAACGGTTTAACTCTTCAACCTTTAACCCTTTAAATATTTCTATGGCCAACTACGCAATCAACGGTTTCGGGCGCATCGGACGCAACGTCCTTCGCGCTATGACGCAAAAACAAGTCCAGCAAGTCCTAGCCATCAACGATCTGACCGATACGCACACCCTCGCGCATTTGCTCAAATGGGATTCAGTGCACGGCAAATTTGACGGCGAAATCGGTTATGACGACGAAAACATCATCGTACGCGGGCACAAAATTAGAATCCTGAAGGACCGCGATCCGGCGAACCTCCCTTGGAAAAAACTGGACATCGATGTCGTGCTCGAGTCGACCGGGTTCTTCACCAGCCGCGACAAAGCCGAACTGCATTTAAAAGCAGGCGCCAAACGAGTGCTGATCAGCGCGCCAGCAAAAAACCCGGACGTAACGATTTGTATCGGTGTGAACGATAACGTCTTCGATCCCGCGAAGGACAAGATTGTTTCCAACGCTAGCTGCACCACGAATTGTCTCGCGCCGATAGCGAAGGTTTTGCACGACAAATTCGGAATCGCGCATGGATTCATGAGCACCATACACAGTTACACGAACGACCAGCGCATCCTCGATTTTCCGCATCAGGATTTGAGACGCGCGCGAGCGGCGGCGATCAACATCATCCCTTCCACCACGGGCGCAGCCAAGGCAATCGGCGAAGTCATTCCGGAATTGAAAGGGAAACTTAATGGGGGCGCGTTTCGTGTGCCGACCCCAGACGGCTCGGTGACCGATTTCACCGCCGTGCTGGAGAAGGACGCGACCGTGGATGCGATCAATGCGGCGTTCAAAGAAGCTGCGTCGGCTAAAAGCTACAAAGGGGTCGTCGAATACAGCGATGAAGCGCTCGTTTCGCAAGACATCGTGGGCAATCCACACTCATGCATTTTCGACAGCCAATTGACGCTTACGCTTGGGAACCGTTTCGTAAAGGTGGTCGGCTGGTACGACAACGAATGGGGCTACAGCAATCGCTGCGTGGAATTGATGGAAATGCTGGCGCAATAGCGCCCCGTAATCTTGCTCGTGCTCCTGCTCGGAATCGTTTTGAATTAGGAAATGACGAAGCTTTCACTTCGTGATCTCGATGTGCGCGGAAAACGTGTGTTGGTCCGAGTGGATTTCAACGTGCCGATGGAACTGCGCGGCCAGAAGGTCCGTATTACGGACGATACGTTGAAAAATATTCGCTTCGTCCGATCGGCGATTATTTGCACTCGCTAATCCATCAACCGGTCATTTTCAGTCACGACACGATTGGCGAAGTGCCGGAGAAAATCATCGAACACATGCACAACGGCGACGTTGCACTCCTCGAGAACTTGAGATTCCAGCCCGGTGAAGAAGCGAACGACCAAAATTTTGCCAAGGCGCTCGCCAGTCTCGGCGATCTGTATGTCAACGATGCGTTTGGCGCCGCTCATCGCGCTCACGCGTCCACGGTGGGGATCACAAAGTTCGTGAACGAATCGGCGATGGGTTTTCTGATGGAGAAGGAATTGAAACACCTGCGTGACGGCCTTCAGGATCCGGCCAAGCCTTTCGTTGTCATTTTAGGCGGCGCCAAGGTTTCCGATAAAATCGGCGTTTTGAAGGCGCTAATGGAAAAGGCCGATGTCATTTTGATCGGTGGCGCAATGGCGAACACATTTCTAAAGGCAGAGGGAATTCCCGTCGGGGCAAGCAAGGTCGAATCGGATAAACTCGATCTGGCCCGCGAGCTTCTTGAGCTGGCGAAGAAGCGAGGCGTGAAATTTCTGCTTCCGATTGACGCTGTGGAAGCAGACGAAATTCGTCCCGGCGCAAACATGCGAAACACAAGTCGGCTCTCGCCACAGCATGGAATCAGCGATGGATGGCAGGCAGTCGATATCGGCGCGGCGACGATTGCACTTTACCAGGAAGAAATTGCCAAGGCCGAAACGATTCTGTGGAACGGACCACTGGGCGTTTTCGAAATTCCCGAGTTCGGCGAAGGAACAATTGCAATCGCAGAAGCGCTTGCCCAATCGGGCGCGACGACAATCATCGGCGGCGGCGATTCGGTGACCGCAGTGAAACAGGCTGGGCTTGCCGGCAAAATGACGTTCATCTCCACCGGCGGCGGCGCGTCGCTTGAATTATTGGAGGGCAAGGAATTGCCCGGCGTGGCTGCGTTAAGCGACAGGAAATAGGCTGTGCCAGTTCGCGAGGTCGTTTCGAAGGTTCACGTTGAACCTCCAGCGCCATTCAAATCGGCGGGCCGCAAGGCTGTGATCCAGGCGCTGACCAATTCGGTCATTGCTGTAACCGCCTTTCTTGTAACCTGCGTGAGTCTACATGCAGTTCTGCCGTTTCCAGAAATCGACGGCGGGGTCTCACAGAAATTCCGATTCTTCTCCGCGCACAAGGATGAATTTGACACACTCTTTATTGGGTCGAGCCGCGTCTACTTTCAGATCTCGCCCGCTATTTTTGATCGCGTCACAAGCGAGAGTGGGCTGCCAACACACAGCTTCAACTTCGGTGTTGGCGGCATGTATTTGCCGGAA
>QHPC01000094.1 GCA_003218915.1 Verrucomicrobiota bacterium | reverse complement strand
CGGGTCATTCATATCTCCGCGTGCTACAAGTGCCGCTTCATGTGGTGTCTGGCTTTGGATCTAACGAGAATCGAGTAGATGGAGACTCTGCGAGATGGACGGGATAGCCCGAGAGGGCGAATGAGTTGGGAAGATCATGAGTCAAAGAGATAAGCCACCCAGCCACTTGAAGCAAAGGCTTGGATTCCACTGCGGGGGTAACGCAAGTGGCTGGGTTGCCTTGACTGAGTGATTAGGCGTCATTGAGATCGGTGACTATTCGCTTTGCGCCATCGTATCGCTCAAAGAGATCGAGATGTCCTCTCAATGACATTGGTCCGTCGCGCTCGTAGCAGTCCGATACCCACTGAAGTAGGAAACTCAATCTCCGATCTTGCTCCTCTTTTGTGGGGTACTTGTGAGCCTCGTGTGGCCTGTCGCGACAGTTTTGGACACAGACCTCGCATCCTGGGTGCAGCAAAACTAGCTCGGGGCGCCAAGGAAAGGACGTTTCGATAAGGTCAGCATAGGAACCTTCGATAACCCAGTAGTCGTGATCGGAGCAGAAGCGGCGTAGGTCAGCCTCGCGATCGGAAGTCTTGCGTTCGATCGCGACTTGGCCTGGCTCCCAGTAGATCGTATCGAGATCCAGTGACGGAAGCGAAGAATCGCCCGAGAGTTTCTTTGCCAGCGTGCTTTTGCCGGATCCAGAGTTGCCGAGAATCGCGACTCGCATGCCTTGGGTGCCTAACGAGAGAGAGAATGGAGCCTGCGGAAGCGGTGCGACATGGACGGGAAGCCCGAAGGGTGTTTTCGCGGAAAGAAAACATCATAAGCCACCGCTAGCGTTGAACAACAATACGGCGGGAGTGGGTGAGCGCGAAGAGACTAATCGTACTAGGGAAGCCGGGCACCTGGATGAAATCCAGGGTGTCGTGGCAAACACGCTGAATGGAGCCCGGGAAGTGGAGCGACGTAGGTGGGCGAGCCGAAGGCCGAATGAGCGGGAGCGAATGAGTCAACTTGCATCGCGATGCGGCTGTTGGCTTCATCGATTGGTTAGATGCAGCGCTCGAACTACGGGCGCGGCGGGGGCGTCGGTTGACTGCCCGGGGTCGGAGCTACTCTTGGTGTAGGCGCGTTACTCTTCCCGGAAAGGCCTTTCTGCAACTCATCTGTGATTCTTTGTTTGACCATGTTCTGAATGGCATCGCTAAACGAAGGTGACGCAGTAGCGCTCGGTTGAGGTGCTGATGTCGCTCTATTTTTATCAATCGAGCGCATGATCGCCGGCGCGAAAATCACTGACACAATGGCAAGTGTGAGGAGCAACGCCGCGATGATAAAGGTCGCGCGCGCAACCGGAGAAAGGCCTTTGCGCGTGGTGGTGGCGCCAGGCGCCGTGCGGCGCACCTCGGCGACACACGCCGGGGGCGCGGGATTGCCAATCGTCTCGGCATAAAGGTTGACTAACGAAACAACAACTCCGTGTTTCACTTCCACATCGCCTAATTCATGCAGGTAACGCTGCCAACGACGATGCTGCGCCAGATCATCCGCGAAACGTTTGCTCACCAGAATGTGACCTGCGTCGCCGCAATCCATCACCCGATGCGCGATATTGATTCCTACTCCGGAAATATTTTCGCGCGTGTTAGCATCCCTGACGTGCTGCACCGGCCCACTGTGGATTCCCATCCTTACCGGCAGGCTTGGTTGCGCGCGAAGGGCCCGGCTGACTTCCAAAGCGCACTCGGCAGGCCTCTCCACCGAACCGGTGAAGACCAGGGCCATACCGTCGCCGGTCGGCAAGATGATCAGATGCCCCGCTGCTTCTGCTTCACGCACTGCTTCGGTATTGCGGACAATCTGATTCAACTCCTGAAGCGCTTCTGATTGTTCATCGGTCAGCAGCTTGGAATACCCGACGATATCGATGAACAACACATGCGCGATTTCCAGGCGCGGCTTGGTTTTCTCGTCACCCTCCATTTGCCCGGAAACGTTAAGTGCTCTCCCTTGACCACTCTAGACAATTTTTTTCGCCCGCCATTTCGCCGATGGCAGGTTTTGCGAACATCGCACTCACGATCTAACGAGAAAGAGAATGGAGCCCGCGGGAAGCGGTGCGACATGGACGGGAAGCCCGAAGGGTGTTTTCGCGGGAAGAAAACATCATAAGCCACGGCTAGCGTTGAACAACAATACGGCGGGAGTGGGTGAGCGCGAAGAGGCAAATCGCACTAGGGAAGCCGGGCACCTGGATGCAATCCAGGGCGTCGTGGCAAACACGCCAAAGTTATTTCGCGGTGGCGCCGTTGGCTTCATCGATTGGTTAGATCTTTGTGCGCGAACGCAGCCCTGCGGCGAAACAATGAGGAAATGCGGGAAACGTTCCGGAACTCGGGGGCTAAGAAATAAACTAATCAGGAGTCCTATCGCTATACCATTAAGCTGTGACTTCCACTGAAAAAGATACTCGCGCGTGTGTCCGCTGAAGTGCTCGGAGTAGAGAAGCAACAGAAACCCGAGTGCGCTCTGGATAGGAAGGATTATCACAAAAACGAGAAATACGCTGCGAACCCAGCGAGACGTGTGGCGATACTTCGAAGCCAATAGCAGAAACAACAAGATTACCGACAGAATTGGCTCGACAAGGTAGCAAGCAAACTCCAAGAGATGCCGTTCGAGAAAATCGGCCGCGTAGGGATTGTCGCTCGCGCTCACGATCTAACGACCCAAGCTCAGCCACGGCGGCCACGAGGCGCGTCGATTGCAACCGCGACGGCCCGCCGCCGTTCGCTGCAGCGCATGGTTAAGCCGCGTTGGTAATCTCATACACACTCTTCAAAAATATATCCGCGTCACTGAAATCAGGGAAGACACAGACAGCCCCCTCCGCGGACAATCGTGTCGCTCGCCGCCCCGTGCCAATGCCAATGAACGGAACGCCGGCACTGCGACATGCACGAGCATCCCAAACTCCGTCACCAACATAGACGGTGCAGGCAAATGACCCGCCATATCGTTCGGCTGCTCTCTGCTTGGAAAGGCTCATAATGGACTCCCTGTCGAGGGCGTCATCCGCCGATGCCGCCGGATGATCGTCAAAGCACATCCCGGCACTGGCCATCTTGAGGCGAGCGGAATCACGCCAACCTCCAGTAGCAAGCGACACCCGATGCGGTCCGCCCTGTGCGAGCCGAGACAACAATCTGTCAGCCCCTGCAACCGGCACAAATGGAGACTGTGATGAAGCGGCAGCGAGCAAGTGGATGAAATGCTGGCGAAACTGCGAAACTTCCTGCGCTCTCGGCGACCGGCCAATGCGCGCCGTGAAAACGTCGTGAAAGATACCGGAATCCGTCGTGTGTGGATAATGTGACCAATCGGTGTCGATGTCGGCGAAACCAAACACGTCCTTGAATGAGCGAACGAAGCACTCCTCGTCGATCTTCATGGTCTCGGTAAGCGTGCCGTCGATGTCGAACATGACAAGGTGCATGGGGAAGCGGCCTAACGAGAACGAGAATGGAGCCCGCGGGAAGAGGTGTGACATGGACGGGAAGCCCGAAGGGTGTTTTCGCGGGAAGAAAACATCATAAGCCACGGCTAGCGTTGAACAACAATACGGCGGGAGTGCGTGAGCGCGAAGACGCAAATCGCACTAGGGTAGCCGGGCGCCTGGATGAAATCCAGGGTGTCGTGGCAATCATGGTGAACTTATTTCGAAATGTGGTCGTTGGCTTCATCGATTGGTTAGGCAGTCTTTCGGGACTTCGCAATACACGCTAGAAGCGTGCCGCCGATGAGACCTCCTACGTGACCGGCCATACTGATTTCGGGAAGAAATGAAATGCCCAGGCCTGCAAGGAAGGCAATCCAAAGCCAAGTGCGAAGACGGCTCTCTCGATCAAGCGAGCCCGCGCTGTGGCGATGAGAAATGATGAGCGCGGCAGCTAACAAACCAAAAATGCCGCCCGATGCGCCGACTGTCGCGCCAGCCTTGGGATGCAGGTTGTGAAAAAGTAGGATCACTGCTGCCGAGGAAAGCACGCTGGAAACGTAGATTGCTGCCGCGTAAGTGATGCCGACCCAGCTCTCCACGATTCGCCCAACCCAAAAGAGCAGCAGCACATTAACGAGCAGATGCGCACCGTTGAAATGCAGGAACGAGTAGGTAGCGACACGCCAATATTGGCCATGCAATGCGCCGTTATCGGGAAGGGCCCCGAGTTTCAGTAGAAAGGCTTCATTTCCAACACTGTGAGTTGCAAGCTCAATTCCAAACGCGACCAACAGCGCAACAACAAGCGTGATGGTGCCAGGGCCAGCTTTCACGGTCTAACGAGAACAAGATGAGCGACGGCGGACTAGGGCGCGCGTGCGTCGAAGTGGAAGTGTCGAAGTCATCTCAAAAGTGGAGCATACAGCGGTCCGCCGTTCGCTCCATCGCCTTCCATGAGAAGGCATTCAAGTTAAAAATGAAATTCATTTCATTGCTTTGTTAATAAGGTGGGGTGGCGGTTGGGATCGGGCTTCCATGCGGACTCGATTCGATTCGGTCCATGTTTAGATC